>JAFEGE010000045.1 GCA_018240105.1 Verrucomicrobiota bacterium
AACATAGGTTCCTCGCCATAAAAAACGCTTTCTTTTTTCGATATCTTGCCATAGGCTGTCACGTCCGCTAATCGCTTCCATGACAGAAGTAGTAGAAAGGGGCGGCTAGATCGCCGCTAGAAATTATAGTTATGATAAGCCTTAAGAAATTCCAGCCTTACATGTTTAGGACTACCGATTTTTGAATTACTCTCGGTGTAATCAAGTAAAAATTATAAACCGGATATTTATTTACTTGAGAATTCATTGTGCATGGTATAATTTCCAGTAATTTAATAACTAATTATGGTGATAATGTGTCAGGTTTTATTTCATTTATAGAAAAATTTCATGAATCTGTCTCTCCTGAGTATGTGAAAAAAAAGGAAGGGGCGCAAAAAGAGGTGCAACAAGTTGGCCTTATAGCAACTGCCGCTTTGGTTGGTAGCGTAGCCTTTGGCGTACTCGGCGTTCTTTTAACTATTTCAGGAGGCTTTCCTGCTGTCATTGGCTTAGGCCTTATTTTAGTCACTCTACCATTAGGATATCTCGCTTTTAATACTTATACAGCCTCCAAAAATATGAGAGATATAATAGATAGCCCTAAAGAGTATCAAAAATTCCTTGGTCTAGATCAAGCCTTCGATAAACAAAAAATTAAGAATAAAGTTTCAGAAGGAACTTTTTGGTTTAATTGGATTGTAGATATCGCTATAGACAAAATGATGTAATATTAATATTTAAAATATAAATATGTCTTTATGATTCATATTTTTATGCCACCTATCTACGTGAAAGAGCTATGCCGCTCTTTGTGAAATTTAGTCTAACCTCAAAGGTAAGTAGAAATTTCTAAAAGGACAAGTTAAGCAGGTAGAGTCGTAGGTGGTCCAAGGCCTAGAAAGCGTCTTAAGGCTTGCTCTATGGGTTTGTGGTGCTCTTCTTTTGCGTACCAAAGAGCCTTTTCAAGGACGTTCCTAGGAAGTAAGGCTCGATTTTCCCGTGCACGGATCAGAATTGCTTCTACAATTTCTTTATCTCCGTAGCATACAGCATCTAGAAAAATCTTGTAAAAGTTCTCGCCGCCTCTGGTGATATGGGGTGGTAACGCGCTATAAATCAGGCGCGCGGTGGCTTCTTCTGAAGATTGTAAAGCCTCAGAAAAAGCATTTACAAAAATAAGGCTCGATATAAGGTGAGCCTGCGGAAGAGTTAGTAATAGAGGCACTAATTGCCACTGTTTGCTATCTACAGCTAGATGGAGCCCTGCGCCAATACTGATCTCTCCCTCAGGGGGGATGCTTTTAGCTCCTGGAAGAGTGAGAAGTAATTCCAGAGCGGCCCACTTGAAGGAGTATTCTATCTCTTCAGCATATAAGAGGGCATCAAAAGCCCGCGTAACAAGCTCTTGTGAAAGAGCTCCGCTCTCTGGGTGTAAAAGGAGACTGTGCATAATGAATAAATCAGGTTCGCGCTCTTCAACGATATTACCGATCGTTTCTCTAAAAAGAGTTTCGAATGCAGTCTGGTCTGTTCTATCTCTTAGTAAGAATGCGGTAGCCCCCAAAGCTGCTACTCTATTGCCGTTGTCCGGGCAAAAGATAGGAAGTTGTGTCTTTCTATCCAGAAGAGATAATAGAGAGTCTATATCCGCTTGGACTCTCTTAAATATTCTAGGCATGCTGCGTCTTGGTAGAGGTGCATGTAAAACCGCAGAAAGCTCAGGAGCAAAGGTTTCTAAAGCTCTTCTATCCCATATGAGTCGGATTCTAGTAAGAATGTGGTGGAGCTTTGGGGAGGAGCCATATTTTTCGACCATAAACTGGTACGAAGCTCTATTTACTCTAGGGAAATCTCTATGGTCATCCAAAAACTCTATCACAAGGCGCATAGCATCTATGGATAAGCGAGGTATAACTTTTGAACCTTCTGTTAAAGCAAAAGGTTGTAAGGCAGTCGGACGCCTTCCTATTTCTATAATTTCCATATAAATTATCTATTATTTTTAAAAATTATAGCATAATTAAGTGTTAAAAAGCGAAATTATTCTTTAATTTCGCTTTAAAAGGCTATAACTCTTCAAAAATGGGGGTAAGGTCGGGTCTTACGCCAAGAAGCTGGGCTTGGGCGAGCGCTCTTTGGATATGGGGCGCATCGGGGATAAGCATAGCAAAGGAGAAGAGAAGGCGTGATATATCGGCTTTTACGTTTTTAGAGAAGCGCTCAAAGAGGAGGAACGCCTCATGCTTAAACTCTAAAAGAGGGTCTTTTTGAGCAACGGTGCGCATAGAGACCTCGGTACGTAGATGGTCGATTGCTAGAAGATGGTGCTGCCAGTGTCTATCAACGCTACTTACCATGAGAGATCGAAGCACGTCAAAGAGAGGGAGTAGGGGAGATATAGGGCGGCTTGAGATCGTTTGCATCGAAGAGATGTTCGTGATATCGCGCTTTAGCTTCTCTTTAAAGCCCGCTATGATTCTTTGGGAAGCAATCGTCTCGATCTCTTCTTGGGTGTAATTTTCTCTTTCAAATAGACCCTCTTCTAAGGAGACAGGAAAGGAAGCTAAAAGCGTTTGGCGATAACTCTCTGTCTCCCAACCGCCCTCTTCCTGTTTATTGATAAAGTGGGGGGTTGCTAGAAGCGAGCAGTAGGTCTCTAAAATATCGTAGGCGAGTGGCAAAGGATTCTCAGCATGGAGAATCTCTCTTCTAAAGGTATAGACTTCCCCTCTATGCTTATTCATCACATCATCGTATTCGAGGGTGTGTTTACGCATTGTGTAGTTGCGCTGTTCAATCCGCTTTTGAGCAGTCTCAATAGCCCGATCAAGAATTCTAGCAGAGACAGCTTCTCCCTCAGGAGGGCGATGTTTTTGGATAAGGGCGTTGATTCTTGCTCCTGCAAAAAGGCGCATAAGAGAGTCTTCAAAAGAGACGTAAAACTTAGAAGAGCCCGGATCGCCTTGGCGAGCGCAACGGCCTCTAAGCTGTCTATCGATACGTCTAGATTGGTGGCGAGAGGTGCCGATAACGTGTAAGCCGCCGAGAGAGGCAACCCCCTCCCCGAGTTTAATGTCTGTACCACGGCCTGCCATATTCGTTGCCACTGTGATAGCGCCCCTTTGACCCGCTAAAGAGATGATTTCTGCTTCTTTGGCGTGGTTTTTTGCATTGAGGACATTGTGCTCAAGCTTGTTGCCTTTTAAGATACGAGAGAGCTTTTCAGAGATCTCAACAGATTCTGTGCCGATTAAGATGGGACGGCCTTGGCCGTTGACCTCTAAGATCTCTTTTAAGATGGCATTATATTTTTCGCGCTCTGTCATATAGACTTCATCGTTAGAATCAGTCCGGACGCACTTTCTGTGTGTTGGAATCTCTAGGACATCGATTTTGTAAATCTCTTTGAATTCGCGCGCCTCTGTTGTGGCTGTACCGGTCATACCGGCAATGCGCTCATAGAGACGGAAGTAATTTTGTAGAGTGATCGTTGCATAGGTTTGGGTCTCTTTCTGGATAAGAGCGCCTTCTTTCGCTTCGATCGCTTGGTGAAGGCCGTCAGAAAAACGTCTGCCAGGCTGTGGTCTACCTGTATTCTCATCGATAATAACGATTTTGCCGTTATCCACGATGTAGTCGATATCCTTCTCCATGAGAAGCTGCGCACGGAAAAGCTGACGGATATTGTGGGCTTTCTCTTTGCGATTGGCATCATCTTCACGAAGAGCGATCTTTTTTTCCATCTTTGTGGTGTCGGAGAGGCTCTTGTCGCTATCGAGCTCTGCATACTCGTGACCAAGATCTAGCATAGTGAATTCTGTACCATCACCTTCCCAAGCCTTTATCCCTTTATCGGTAAGCTCATAGTCCGAGTTTCTCTCATCGATAACGATATAGAGTTGTGAGAGAGCTTCAAAACGCTCCTCTTTATTTGGATCGGCCCAGTAGTAGGTCTCTAGATTATCGATACGGGTTCTTAGGTCCGGATGTTCACGTAGTCGTTTTAGAACTTTATGGTTCGGGATCCCTTTAGAGACGATCCATAGATTTTTTAAGGCAATCGATAGCTCTTCTTGCGCCTGTTTACTAAGCTTTGGTGCGCTCTCCTCTTCGGTGAGGAAGCCTAGCTGTTCAATTGTCTTCCTTGCCTCTGAGGCGAGTTTATTACACATGTCACGCTGCAGTTTTACCATGGCAGTCACAGGTGGCTCTAACTTGTCATACATTTGGCGTGAGTTATTGGTAGGACCAGAGATGATAAGAGGGGTTCTTGCCTCATCAATTAAGATAGAGTCGATCTCATCGACAATCGCAAAGTAGTGGCCTCTTTGAGACTCTTCATAAGCGTGCGTTGCCATAGAGTTGTCTCTTAAGTAATCAAAGCCAAATTCAGAGGCAGTACCGTAGACAATATCGGCTTTATAAAGTTCTTTACGCACTCTTACATCTTCTGTGAGCGCTTTTACAGTAAGACCAAGAAAACGAAATACGGTTCCAATCCACTCAGAGTCACGTTTTGCTAAATAGTCATTTACAGTGACAAGGTGGGTTGGTTTGCCTGTAAGAGCATGTAAATAGAGTGGTAAAGCGGCTGTAAGGGTCTTTCCTTCCCCTGTCTGCATCTCTGCGATAGCGCCGTGGTGCATAGCAATGCCCCCGACTAGCTGCACATCGTAGGGGATCATATCCCAGCGCTGGTTGTAACCAAAGATGTGTACCTCTGTTCCGACAAGTCTACGACAGGCATTTTTAACAACGGCATAGGCTTCTACAAGGAGATCATCAGTTGTCTCTCCCTTTTGTAGACGGGCACGAAACTCTACGGTCTTTGCTTGGAGCTCTTCATTAGAGAGCCCTTGGAGAGTCTCCTCTACCGCGTTGATTTTCTTAACGGTGCGAAAGTATTTCTTTACAAGGCGTGTCTGCTGAGTGCCAAAAATTTTCTTTAAAATGCCTACCATTCTTTATCCTGAAGCCAGTTAATACCCCCTATTGTACCCCATTATACTATTTTTCTTTCAGGATTTTCTAAAAACTCTGTCTTTGAAAGGGCTCTTGTATATACTCCAATATTAGACCTCTTGTAGAACTTGCTTTGCTTAAAAAAGTGCGAAAAAGAGGCATTTTAACAAGCGAATGGGGTTTTGCAAGGGGTCTAGATGCTAGAGATAGTCGATAGAAAGACGAAAGAGCGGGTAGAGGAGAAGATCTACGGCGAAAAGCTGCTTCTCTTTACCTATGGCAAGCTAGGGGGCTTTTTACGCTATATGGCTCGCTTTTCTTTTTCTTCCTACCTTGTAGGCCTTTGGATGAAAATGCCCTTCACCAAGCGCAAAGTCGCCCCTTTTGTGGCTAAATATAAGATAGACCCCAGCGAATGGGAAAAAGAAAATTTTAACTCCTTTAACGACTTTTTTATTCGTAAGTTGAAGAAAGGGGTCCGGCCCATAGCTGATAGCCCCGTTGTGGCTCCCGCCGATGGCCGTTATGTGGCTTATGCAAGCTTTGCTGGGGCTAAAGAGATCCTCGTCAAGGGGGAGACATTTTTGCTCCATGAGCTCTTACAAGACGACGATCTTACGGAGAAGTACAAAGAGGCGACCCTTGTGATAGCAAGGCTTGCCCCGCCTGATTACCACAGGTTTCATGCCCCTGTATCGGGCCGTATCAAGAGCATAAAAAATATTCCAGGACCTCTCTTTTCTGTAAATCCAAAAGCCCTTCGCGGCCGCCTTAAAAGGCTCGTTCACAATAAGCGGGTCCTTATGACGATAGAGACAGAAGATTTTGGCGATGTTCTATTTATCCCGATCGGTGCGACCTGTGTGGGGACCATCCACTGGAGCGTCGAGAAAGATAACTTTATCAATAAAGGCGATGAGCTTGGCTACTTCTCTTTTGGCGGCTCTATGATCATCCTTCTCTTTGAAAAAGGAAGAGTAGAGATAAGTAGCGATGTTTTAGGCAATAGCAGAGAGGTTCTTGAGACCTATATTCGCTTTGGGGAGAGTTTAAGTTGTTTACCTACAGAATCATTTGTGTGAATGGATGACAGGGAAGGTAAAATGTTCAGGAGAAATTCCTCTGCTGGTACGCAATGGATTTCATCCTGCATCAAGCGTCTATCTCCTCGATAGAGGAGAAAAAGTTTTGCTTCTGGATAGTCCTCTTTAAAGGCTTTCAAGCTAGAGAGGTCATTTTTAGAGACTGCAGCCCCATTTTTCACCTCTATGGCGATAAAACAATCTTTGCCGTAGAGGACAAAATCGACCTCTGAGCCTCCGCGTGTCCGCCAGAAAGTTAATTCATAAGCGGCCTCTTGATCATCTATCCATGCTTTAAGGTGTTGGCCTATTAAACCTTCTAAAGCAGCTCCATGAATCTCTTCTGGTCTATCGAGTGGGCCCCTTGGGCGAAGTGCTTGAAATACGCCTGCATCAAAAAGGTAGAATTTTGGATGAGAAGTCAAGGCGCGTTTTGCCCGTTTTGTAAAAACAGGCAGAGTATAAGCAAGAAGCATATCCTCTAAAATTTGTAAATAGTTAGAGACCGTCGATCGACTAACATTGCATTCAGAAGCAATATTATTCAAATTAAGCAAGGACCCATGAGAAAAGCTCATGACTTCCAAAAATCGAGCGAAATCTCCTACATTTCTTACTAACCCTTCAGCTTGGATCTCCTCTTTTAGATACAATGCTGTATAGGTCGTTAATACGGCTTTAGGAGAGGTGTTATCCCAAGCGAGTGGAAGCATGCCAATTTCTAAAGCTTTTTCTAGGGAAAATGAGGGTCCCATTTCAGCTGCAACGAAAGGATTCATAAACTTAAGAAGAGCTCTACCTGCGAGTAAATCAACCCCAGACCGTTTAAGTTTTCTTGCGGAGGAGCCTGTTAAGATAAATTGATACCCTTTCTTTTGTTCAATAAGATGATGTACAACAGAAAGTAGGTCAGGAATTTTTTGAATTTCATCGATGACAATGGTTTTTACGTTACCTGCTCCCTCAGCCGTTGCGATAAGGCGTTCAGGCTTTGCTCCATAAAAGCTAACTTCCTGGGGCAAAAGGAGATCGATCCAAACTGCATTTGTATAGTGATCTTTTATCCACGTAGTTTTTCCAGTGCCTCGAGGCCCTAAAAGAAAAAAGCTTTGTTTGGGCGTTTTTAACAGGCGCTTTATATGTTGCATTTTTACAACTCAATTGTGATTTTGAGCCTCATTCTTACATTTCAATTGTAAGAATGCAAGAAAAAAGAGTAATCGTGGAGGATGCAGACGTAAGGTCTTGGCGCGGCTTGTGTTGGAAAAATCGGTAGTCCTCAACATGTAATGCTGGGACTTCAAAAAATCATTGGCGATCCATATAATAGGCGGACTTTTATACAATGGAGTCTCTTATGGAATGTAAATGCCCTGCGTGTACATCAAGCCTAGTC
>JAFEGE010000046.1 GCA_018240105.1 Verrucomicrobiota bacterium
AGGCTGTCACGTCCGCTAATCGCTTCCATGACAGAGGTAATACAAAGGTGCGGCTAGATCGCCGCTAGAAATTATAGTTATGATGAGCCTTAAAAAGTTCTAGCCTTACATGTTTAGGACTACCGGAAATTAAAAAATAACAAGAAAGTTAGTTCCTTAACAGGGGGACCGCATTCTGTAGGCGAAGAGCGCAGCAAAAAAATTGCTGCTATCGCACCGCAGTCCTAGCGCGTCTAGAAGACAGCCGGCGGCGTCCCTTGGTGCGATTCTTCATCCTGCATAAGCGGTCAGCGGCTACAACCAAAAGTGGTTGTAGGATTAACAAAAGGTGCTAAAGCTGCTAGTAGCCGTACTGCGTCGGCTGTAATATTGGTAAGAGATTTTTTAGTAGTCGTAGGATAAGCGGGGGCTTATCCTACGAGGGAGAGGGATTTAGAAGGAGAGTCCGAAGTTGACGTAGACGCCGGTAAAGAGGTATTTGTTACCGGGAAGACCGAGGGCAAGACCTGTAAGGGTAGTTGCCTTTGTGTGGCCATCGCGCCAGCATTCGAAGAAGGGGTTGATGCTTAGCATAAACGTCTCATCGCATGTGGAGAAGATAAACGGCACCTCTACAAAGAAGTTTAGAAGCTGGTAGCTCAAATCCCACTGGGCATTATTTAGAGGCTTGATGCGTACCATAGGAAGTACTTGGGCGAGCCACTGGAAGTTAATGCCGATAGAGAAGGAGTCAACAACCTCTTGCTCCCAGAGAAAGCCTACAGGGACATAAAATGTCGTGTAGTCAAACTCGATGGAGGCTGAACCGCTCGATGCTTTTTCTGTCATATAGCGAGCACCGAAACCTGTAAAGAAAGTTAATCGGTCAAGGTAACAATAGTCGCCAAAGGTGTAACCAAATCTTGCTTGTGGGTTGAAGTCTTGCAATTTCCGACTGCTAGAGTCGTGAGAGACTTTGCCAATTCTGTAATTGAAGGCAAGAGCGCCGTAGCCTGCTTCGATAGGGCGGTACTCATAGATACCTTGTGCACCTCCGAGGTTGCCATGGAGCGTAGGATTGCCATCTGGTTTAAGCCAGCAGTAGCTATAGTTACCACCGATCTGTAAGCGATGGTCATTTTCATAGACACAGACACAGCAAGTATCGTTTGGATCTGTGTTAGAGAGGTCAACTTTTGAGCTATAGCCGCCGGGTTGTGTTGCAAAGCAAGAAACCGCAGGAATTAAGAGGCTAGCTACTTGTAATAATTTCGAGATCATACATTCGCCTTGTAAAAAATAAATATCTTTATATTAGGCTATATCCTATAAAATAAAAATTGTCTACTAAATTGGAGGAATCAAGTTCATGCGCTTTTTTTACCCGCTTCTTTTGGTTTGTAATATGTTACAAGCAAGCGACATATTTAGCTCACAGGAGGATCTAGAACATTATAAGGTAGATATAGATGCCTTCTATGAAACCTATATAATAGAGCAGCGTGCGCTCTTAGATGAACTCGGTTTAGGAGGAGGTGGCGGAACGCTTGAAACAACATATACACCACCGCCGAATCCACCACCACCAGCGTTTGTAGCTGGCCATTTACCTATCGTTTTAGTCAATCGCAGCGGCTATCCTGATAGCCAAGTCTACTTTTTAATTACGGGCAAAAACTTAAGCAGTATCAATTGCTGGGGCAATATTAATGGCAGCGGTGTTGTGACACTCCAACCTGTACAAAATGGTGATAACAGTACAAGTTACATGGTCGCGCTCTCTAGCCTGCCTCGCTCTAGTACAGGACGCGTTGCTTACGTGCCGCAAACAATCAGTGGGCTTTGTTGGTTTTCCATCGGCTCTCCACTCTCTATGGGAGTGCTCGGAGGCGGTATCGTCCAGCCAAACCCCACAACTTCTTCGGATCCTAACTACTACACTGTCTACGATCTTTTTGAGTACGACTTTCAAGCGGCAGGAAGCCCGCAAATTTCTTGCGATGCAACAGCCGTTAGCTTCTTTTCTATCCCGCAGTATGGCTATTTAGAGGGAGCAACAAGTAAAGCTTCTAACACAGGGCTTTACCAGCCAAGAAGCTATATCATGGCACAAGTGGCCAAGAGCTTCAACGCAGCTCCTTTAAAGAACCAGTGGAACAAACTGATTTTATCAGCTAGTGGTAAACCGCTACGTGTCTTATCTACGATGAAATCGATGTCTATACCCTCTTTTGATTCTGACTATCTAGATGATGCAGCTGCTTACGGTTATAGCTATATTGAAAATATTTGGGATGGAGCCTCTTCATTCTATCGTGATAATGATTGTAAGATGACGGTTACCGTGACAGATCCTAGTACCGCTACCTACGATTACGTCGGTCGCGTGGGGGTAAGTGACGAATTTGAGTTCACCTCTACCAACGGGGGGCCAGCCGTTACCTTTTTAGCTCCAGTAACAGGTAGTAGCCAAACGCTTAATACAAGTTATCTCATCTTTGCGGCCCAAAACTTAACGGTAGCAGGGGGCGCTTCACAGCCGACTGCTGGCACAGCAGATGATGCGGTAAGTAAGCTTTTTGAGGAGGCAGTAATTGCAGGGCTTGTGCCAACCACAAACACCCTTAGCCTTGATTACCTCTCAGCAAATCAGGCAAATTACTACAAAACCAATACTAACTTGACCGCAACAGGGCAAGCTTCGGGTCCGTGGTATGATCTCTACTCCAAAGCACTTCACAGCCTTGGATCGATCTATACCTATGGGTTTGATGAGCCGCTTTGGCCGAATGTTCTCCTAACAGGTCCATTCCAAGAGAATGCGACTTACTTAGGGATCACTATCGGTAACTGTGAATAGTAAGATCAACTAGTCTCTAGAACAGTAGTGATACTGTTCTAGAGAGTTTTTAAAATTGTAATTCTATAAGACTTTTCGATACAATACTTCAAAAAGGAGATTGTATTGGATTCGACCGTAAGTCTTTGTCATAGGCCTTTAACAGCTCTGCCTCTTCTAGTAAAAGAAAACAAAATTGCTTTTAAAGCGATTGTTATTATTCCACTAGTAGTGCAAGTTTTTTCTAGATTTTACCAAGCGGTTTTAGCTGGTAAGGAAACTCGAACAACAGATATTTCTCAATATTTGGCATTATCACGTAGAATGAAGTCTTCCAGTATTGTTAATATCGTATCTACGGTAGCGAGTCTTTCTTTAGCTTGGGTTGGGGTTAGTAACAGCTTGCAATAATCTATACAAATCTACTTATATATAATCAAATGAACAGATTTATCAAGATCGGAGAAGCAGCAAAACTGCTTGGCGTAAGCATGCAAACTCTAAGGATCTTAAAAGCTTGTTGGGTATGATTCTATAAGGTAGAATAGCAAGCCTTGTACTCACAAATAAAGATCATTTTGTCTCTATGGTAGTA
>JAFEGE010000047.1 GCA_018240105.1 Verrucomicrobiota bacterium
AGTATAGTAGACGTAAGTTGGAATCAGTTTCGTCAGTTCCTAACCTACAAAGCGGAAGAAGCTGGTAGGAGTTTGGGGCTCGTGAACCCTGCATACACAAGCCAAGTTTGCTCACAATGTGGGCACTTGGAGCCAAAGAAGCTCGCACAAAGAGAGCACAAGTGTTCTCAGTGCAGCTATAGAGCACATAGGGATTTCAACGCAGCGCAAAATATTTTGGCCCTCGGATTGGATGGCTTGGGAGTAATCCCTAGAAGCCTTCGCCTTTAGGCAAGGGAGCAGTCACAGGATACCATTTTGCGAAGGAGATCGTATGAAAAAATTGGGATTTTTCTTAAGCGTAGTTTGTTTTGCTATAGCTCAGGCTGAAGATAGAGTAGTTTTGATTACAGGAGCTTCGAGAGGTATTGGCTTAGCAACCGCAGAACTTTTAGCAGAAAATGGTTTTACAGTCTATGGAACGGTGCGCAACGCTGTGCCAACGACAAAAGAAGACATCCATTTTTTAGAGGTAGATTTAGGAGATGAAAAGTCTGTAAATGGTGCCCTTGATACTATTCTTGCGAGCGAAGGGCGGCTTGACGTTTTAATCAATAATGCGGGTTATGCTCTTGTTGGGCCTCTTGAAACTTTAAGAGAAGAAGAGATGTATGAAGAGATGGCTGTGAACTTTTTTGCGCCTATCCGCTTCATGCAAGCTGTATTACCTGTAATGCGTCAGCAAAGAAGCGGCCATATTATCAACATAAGTTCTATCAATGCCTTTGCAACACCTCCCTTTGGTAGCATGTACGCTGCTAGTAAAGCAGCTCTAGAGTCTGTTTCTGAGTCGCTTTGTGTTGAAGTAAAGCCTTATAATATTTCTGTATCCATTGTTGAGCCTGGGTTAGTGCAAACACACTTTGCTTTGCCTATGGGATCAAAAGAGCTCGTAGATAATCCATATGAACTAGTCATTACAGGTATGCAAAGAGAGATTGCAGAGAGGCTCTCCCATCCAGAGGCTCTACAGCCAAGCCAAACAGCAAGAGAGGTCGGAGAGTTTCTTATGTATGTTATCCAAGATAGCAATCCAAAGCTTAGATACCAAACAAGTGAAGAGGCAAAAAGCCTTATCTCTAAAAAACTTCTTGATCTTACAGGGGAAATATATCTAGAAGAGGTGGGGAAATTTTTAGAGAAAGGTAGTGAGTAAAGGCTTTGATGAAATTGTAAGAATTGTTATTTATATGTTGATTAAGGTTGGAGATTTTTATGAGAAGTACGATGTTTTTGCTGACTATGGTTCTTATGGCAGGGGTTCATGCAACGGTAGAGAGTGTAGAAACAGAGGAAGAGGTAGTCGTGGTGATGCCTATTGCAAGCGGTTCTGTATATGAATTATCCGTAGGAGAGTTTGATAGCTTTCTGCAAAACGCGACACAGCCCGTAATAGTTGAATTTTATGCGACAGGATGCCCCCCGTGCAAAGAGATGGCGCCTACCTATAGGGACGCTGCGCGAGATGATACAAGCGTGACCTTTGCTGCCATAGATGTGAGAAACGGATCTGCAAGCAACCTTATGAAGAGATATGGTGTAGGAGTCACCCCCACTTTTGTTGTCTTTAAAAGAGATAATAGCGTAGCTGGAACGATCGAAGGCCTTCAATACCCGCAAGAGTTTAGAAGACAATATAAGGCTCTTCTTAAATAGGGCACTCTAAAAGATCTAAGCGGCTAGCTTCTTCTTTTGTTAGAGCAGAACGAATCTCTTCTTTCCACTGAGGGAGAAGAGCTCTGGCTGCCGCCTCGAGAGTTTTGATACGACTTTCCAAGAAGTACTCACCTGCTTCGAACTTTGTCCAGAGGTTAAGGTGAGCGATAGTACCATGCGCGGTGTGCTGGGCTAATATTTCAGAGACCTCTTCTTCTGTAAAACGTCCGAGAAAAAGATCGCAATTTGCTCTGATGAAGGCTTGTATTAGCTCTGCTGCTTTTACACTACACACGGTTGTCCAGAGTCTTGTTTTTGTAGGAGCATCAATTGTTGTGGGGGAGGCTATCTCTATATCTTCGATAATATCATCAAAGAGAGAGTTTAAGATCTCTTCGGGAACTTGACTAAAGAGGCGCTCTGCTAAGAGGCATCTCTTACTTTCGCACCCGATAGCTATGGCCATAGACCTTTTTTACAGTTTTAGGAAAATATTGTAGTGAGAATTTTAATTTTTCGTCAAAAGATATAGGAATCGCAGCTCAAAATTAGAGGTTTTGAACTGCGATTCGTATGAGATTCTTTTCTTTTAAAAAATTAAGCTAAAACAGGTCTAGCAACAGCGGGATATAAGGCTGCAATAGCTTGCATAGCAACATCAAAACTATTATGCTCACCTAATTCGACAAATTGGGCTACTAAGCGATCCGCATCTACTTTAAATTGCATAACACGGTGTCTGATTGTCGGGCCATCAGGAATTATTTGTGGTACAATTAACTCTTGTGTTAGGCGCGTGTGACAAACCTCACGAATTCTTCCGATCAAATTACGTGTTTCTTCTTGATTTAATCCCTCTAGAGCAAATGTTGCTTGTGTATCAGAAAGATCGACTATAGCAAGGTGGCCTCTAGCGAGCTCTAGTCCAGGTTCTGTAGCAATAAGGCTCTCTACATAGGGAAAAAGCCTTTCCACTTGTTGTCTATTTAAAGTGGTGTCATCAGCTAAAGGTTCAAGTAGTAATAGTACAGGTATTCCATCTCTTGATATAGAAACAGGATGCATATTTTTCCTGTGGTTGGAGAATTCTTTGCAGAGACTTTACAAAACTTGTTAGATAAAGTCTATAAGAACTTGATATTTAAGGGGATAGTAACATTAGGCGTGTGCGAGGAGATTTTGCGCTTTAGTGAGGCGCAAAGCTTCGATGAAGGGGGCAAAGCCTGTGGCTGTTGCTGCAGAGACGGAGAAGATGAAATCTCTTAGAGCAGGGAAGCGATCGTAGAAAGCTTCGATGTGCTCTTTAGATTCTGGAAGATCGTTTTTGTTGAGGATGACGAACATCGGCTTATTGAGAAGGGCAGGGTCGTAGGCGCGAAGCTCGTTTTGTAGGAGAAGGAAATCGTCTATGGGGTTTTGGTTTGCAACAACAGGGGCTGCATCTAGGACAAAGACCAACATAGAGCTTCTTTCGATATGCTTTAGGAATTCCAGGCCAAGGCCACGACCTTGGTGGGCATCTTTGATGATACCAGGAATATCGGCAAGAAAGAGACGGCTGTAGTCATCGTACTCTATGTAGCTGAGGTTTGGTTTTAGGGTTGTGAAGGGGTAGTTGCCGATTTTAACGTGGTAGGGGGTAAGGCCTGAGAAGAGGGTCGATTTGCCAGCATTAGGTAGGCCTACAAAGCCTGCATCGGCGATAAGCTTAAGCTCTAGCTCTATCTCGATAGTTTCGCCAGGGGCGCCTTTGGTGCACTCGTAAGGGGCGCGATTGGTTGGAGATTTGAAGTGGACGTTACCAAAACCGCCTCGGCCACCATGGCAGATCTCTATACGCTGTCTATCTTCGGTAAGATCGATAATCAGCTCTTTTGTCCTGAAATTGCGTACTTGCGTGCCGACAGGAACTCGAAGGACCAGGGTATCACCCTTTTTACCTTGGCGTCCTGCTTGGCCACCATCGCTGCCGTGTTCTGCTTGGATAATGCTAAAGTTTCTAAAGCTTTCTAGAGAGTAGAGGTCGCTTGTAGCGTGTAAGAAGATAGAGCCGCCTTTACCACCATCGCCCCCTGCAGGGCCACCTTTGGGCAGATACTTTAAGCGGCGCCAAGCGATAATACCATTACCACCATTGCCAGCATTAAGACGGACTTGTACTTTATCAATGAACATAAACTATACCTACGCAAACTACGTCTATTTAAAAAATAGTTTGCGTAGTAAATTGTGCTTTAAGCCCCTATGGAAACAACGATTCTTCTACCTTTTTTGAAGGAGATAGTACCGTCTTCTAGGGCGAAAAGCGTGTTATCTTTGCCGATACCAACACCAAGGCCTGGGTGGTAGTGGGTGCCGTTTTGACGTACAAGAATATTACCTGCACGTACAAGCTCGCCACCAAACTTCTTTACACCAAGTCTCTGTGAGTGTGAATCGCGTCCGTTTTTTGAGGATCCTTGACCTTTCTTATGGGCCATTACACGCCTCCTAAAATTGATTTAATGCGTACGCGAGAGACTCTCTGACGATGGCCATTGCGAACGCGGCAATTTTTTCTTTTTTTGTATTTGTAGATGAGAAGCTTTTTCTCTTTGAATTCGCCTACGATCTCACCAGTGACTGTAACACCAGAGAGCATCGGGCTGCCGACTTTAATACTGTTTCCGTTAGAGAAAAGGACCACATCTTTAAATGTTACCTCTCCTGAGTCGCCGAGAAGCTCTACATCGATCAGATCGCCTTCTTTTACGCGGAACTGCTTGCTTCCGGACTTTATAATGGCATACATTTTTTAACCTATAGAATGTTTATTGACGGAGATTATACATACCGGCTTTTTAACGGTAAAGAAATAAAATAGGCCGTGGTCGTAAGGAGCGAGATCGTAGCCCCAGGGGGCCAATTTAGGGTGTAGGAGAGGTAAATGCCGGAAAAAGTAAAGAAAAGAGAGAGGGCAACCGCAAGACAAATCATTTTTGAAAGTCTCTGGGTTAAAAGATTAGCTATAGCGGCTGGTAGGCAAAGCATGGCGATAACGAGGATTGCTCCGATGATCTGGATCATTAAAACAACAGTAAAGGAGACCAAAGTTAGTAGAAGAAAATAGAGAAAAGAGACCCTCTCTTTCTGGAGAAGGCATTGGGTTTCATCAAAAGAGATCGATAAAAAGCGTACGTGGCAGAGAAGGGCGATCGCTAAGACAATAATATCGAGAGAAAGAAGCATCCAGACATCGCTCTGATTGGCCCAAAGAAGATTGCCAAATAAAAAATCCATAAGAGCGGCATTATTACCAGGAACGATGGAGATAAAGATCACGCCAGCTGCCATTCCTAAAGACCATATGGCTGCGATAACAGAGTCTTCCCTCTGGCGATAGCGCCTATGGATCCAGCCGATCAAAAAACCGAAGAATATAGAGGCTAAGATCGCTCCTACAAGAAGAGGCAGGCTTCTCCCTAGAAGATAGCCAAGAAAAAGAGAGGCGCCGATGCCACCTAAAACAGCGTGAGAGATGCTTCCACTAATAAAAACAATTCTTTTAACAACCACGTAAGAGCCTACAACACCGCCAGCAAAAGAAGCAGCAAGCCCTGCAAAGAGAGCCGTTTGTAGAAAGGGGTTATGCCAAAGAACATACCAAAAAGAGGTCATGTAGAGGGGGTCTCCTCAAAAAGGGGGTGATAGAGGCCTAAGGTCGTATGGCGACATAAATTTTCTTTAGGCAAAGGGTGTACAGTCTTTTGGATGCAAAAAATCCCATCGATTTCAGGAAGGATAGTCGGGAGAGTATGGGCTACCATTAAAATAGTAACTTTTCCTTTCAAGCTAAGAAGCTTTTCTTGGAACTCTTTAGAAGAGGCAGCATCTAAGGCGTTTGTTGGCTCATCAAGGATAAGTACTTTAGGGTTTGAGAGAAGAGCTCTTGCAAGGGAGGCTCTTTTTTGCTGGCCACCAGAGAGAGAGCCAAAGGGCTTCTCTGCAAGCTCACGCATGCTTACGCTCTCTAAAGCAAGAAGGGCCTCTTGTTTTATCTTTTTTGGCCAAAACCCATACCAAGGAAGCCTTGCTAAGGCGCCCATAAGGACAAATTCTAGAAGAGATATCGGAAAAATGGGGTCGAAAGAGAGGTTTTGTGGCACGTAGCCAAAGAGGGTAGAGGAGTCTTCGGTGGGCTTTCCTTCTATGGTGATTCTTCCTGTGGTTGGTGGGTAGATCCCCATGATAAGCTTCATAAGCGTTGTCTTACCGCCGCCGTTTGGGCCTACAAAGAGTGTAAAATCGCCCTCGTTAATAGAGAGATGGACGCGTGAGAGCACAGTCGTCTTTTCAAACTGAAAAGAGACGTTATCGAGTTGTAGTAAGGGAGGTCTTTTCATGTGCTCGTGCTAGTAGTAGGGCCTGTGTTAAAGAGGAGATTGTCTCCTCATAATCTTCACCATATGGATCGACGACAAAGAGAGGAAGAGATAATTCGTGGGCCAAGATTTTTGCAGCCTTATTAGTGTGCTGGGGCTGGATGATGATGGCTAGAAGATCGGGTTGCTTTTTTCGCATCTCTTCGGTTAAGACGGAGATCTCTTTCGCTCTAGGCTCTTTACCGCTAAAGGGTTCAATCGTTAATTGGTAGAGACCATAGCGAAAGCAGTAGTAAGTGTAGGCGCCGTGGCTGGTTGTTAAAATTTTTCCTTTACAAAAGGCAAGATCAAGCTGTTGTGCGTTATCTAGATTGGTGAGTTTTTCTTTTAACTTCAGAAAGTTTTCTGTAAAAAAAGCAGCCTCTTTTGGAAATAGATCGGATAAAGTATCTCGGACAGCGCGGGCTTGTGCGATCATGAGAAGAGGATCTAGCCAGAAGTGGGTATCGAGTGCATGGTGATGGCCATGGTGAGCATCTGTATAAAAGAGATTTACTTTTGTTTCAGGCAGGGGGCCATGAAACTCTTTAAGGGCAACATTGGCAAGAGAGACGGCTTCGAGTTTTGATCCCACTTTTTCAAGCTTCTCTAAAAGCCTGTTTTCAAACCTCTCGCCAATGGTAAACCAGGCAAGCGCCTCTTGTAAATCCGCGACATCGCGATAGGTCGGCTCCCAATTGTGGGGGTCAATGTCTGGGGGGATAACGGAGATAACATCGACTTTGTTATGAGCGATCTCTTTCAAAAGTTTTTTGTAAGGGGCGATGCTAACTAGAATTATCGGAGTTTTATTATGTTTTTTTTCGGGTGGCGAAATGAGGCCACACCCTCCTAAAAAGAAGAGAAAGAGAGGGAGAATTATATATTTCATGGAGGGCATTATAAGCATATTCATATTTTTTCGCTTGTCAAATAGTGTCGAAATTTTCAAAATTGATGGGTAACATATATTCAAGTGAAGCCAAAATGCCAGTTTTTGAGTTCACTCGAGTATAAAAAAGTTGCGGAGGAGTGTCCGAGTGGCTGAAGGAGCACGCTTGGAAAGCGTGTATACGTGAAAGCGTATCGTGGGTTCGAATCCCACCTCCTCCGATTTTTATACCGAGAGAGATATAACCTAAGCGGTGCTAGCATGAAATGCCCTTTTTGCCACTATGAAGAGTCTAAAGTTACCGATTCTCGTAATGCGACCGATGCCAATGCTATCCGTCGAAGACGAGAGTGTTTAAAGTGCTTAAAGCGATTTACTACCTTTGAGACAGTTGACCTTCTGGTCCAAGTAAAAAAGCGCGATGGCCGCTTTGAAGAGTTTCAGGTAGAAAAATTGATCCGAGGTTTGGATGCGGCATGCCGTCATACTAGAATTAGCCATGAACAGGTGGTTGCTTTAGCTGCCGATATTACGCAAGAAGTGCTAGAAAAACAGATGCGCGAGATCGATACTTTGACGATCGGCGAGTTTGTTATGAAGCGCTTAAAGACTAGAGATACAGTGGCTTATGTCCGTTTTGCCTGCGTCTACAGGCGATTCAAAGATAAAGACGAATTGATGCATGCTTTAGAAATGGATTGAAACCATTTCTTTTTTTCCTTATTTAAGAAGTGAAAGAGGTGAATATGACTTTAACCGAAAAAGAAATTGAAAGTTACAAGGAGAAATTGCTTACCCTGCAAAAGCAGCATGGCCAAGCTTTTCGAGAGAGCGTAAGCGATGTAAAGACCCCAGATGAAGCGAAAGGGGCCTCACAGCACCATGCTGATGAAGGAACCGACGATTTTGATAAGACGATCAGTATCCAATTGACGACCCAAGAGCTTGATGTTCTTAAGCAGATTGCAAGAGCCCTTGAAAAGATGCAAGAGGGGACCTATGGTCTTTGCGATCTTACAGGAGAGCCAATTCCAAAGAAACGATTAGAGGCGATCCCATACGCTACGATGACAATTGAGGCGCAAACAAAATTAGAGAAAGGGCTTCTATGAGGCTAAAGGCTTCTTGGCTATTTACCCTCTTCCTTATCTTTTTAGCGCTACTAGGCATCGATATGACCATCAAAGTGTGGGTCCAAAAAACTATTTTAGAGCCAAGGCTTGTCCTTCATACAGACCTTGGCCTCGATTTTTTTCTTCAGGTGGCAACGAATCGAGGCGGCGCTTTTGGCCTCTTGTCCAATTTCCAATTTGAACTTTTATGGGTCCGTATTGCCATCCTTATAGGGATTCTTGCCTATCTTTTAAGAGGCTCTCCTACAAAACAAGGATCCCTTTGCCTTGCCCTTATCTTTACAGGCGCTTTTGGCAATGTGCTAGATAATTTTCTTTACGGCCATGTGATCGACATGTTCCACTTTCTTTTTTGGGGCAGATCCTATGGGATTTTTAACTTTGCCGATGCGCTTATCTTCCTTGGCTGCTTTGGCATGATCCTCGATGGCATCCGAAAGCCAGCCCTTGCAAAGTAGAAATTCTATAGACGCAAGAGATAGGCTCAGTTAAAATTATACCGAGAGTAATTCAAGAATCGGAATTTGGCAAGAAGGTGCCTCGCATTTGAAATAGGCAAAGCCGATGCCAAAATTTAGCTAAACTTAAAAAGTTGGCTAAATTTTGGCAATTTCAAAGGTGAGAGCTACCGACGATGCCAAAACCGATTCTTGAATCATGAGCGGTATAGGCTATGGAGCTTCGGCAAACCTCAAAAGAGTATCTAGTTTCAAAATTTATCTATCAAAGACTTCTTCTAAGTCCAGAGGAGTTTAGCGCTATGTTAGAAAAATTTTCCGAAATTAAAATTTTTATAACAGGTAGGATTCTTGCTTCTCCAGAGCCTCTTTCACAAGAGAGTTTGGTGGAGGAGTATAGGGCGTATTACGATACTTTAAGTACGCCAGAAGAAAAGCCTCTTATCGCAAAGATTTTTACAGAGAGTGAAGAGGCTGTCTATGAGCAGAGACTCTCTGTGGATCGCACTTTGATAAAGCCATGCGCACCGGTAGTCCAATTTGTAGAGCACCGCTTTGTGGTGACCTTTGATGGAAGAATCGAGCCGATGGTCTATGGCAAAGCAGCGGTACGTTTCGGCTTTCAGCTAGCTCTACCGACGCTTTTTATGGATGAGGGCAAGCCAGAGTCTGTTTTAGCGGAAAAGAGATATAAAAATGGGGAGCTCTTTAGACTGTTACAGCGCTTTTTTAGAGATACCACAGAGCCGGCCACCTTTCTTGTCCAAGGGCAAAAAGTCATCACGCCTCTTAGAATCGGTAAGAGGTGCAGAAGAGAGGGTTATCATGACTTTAAAAGAGCGGGGATAGAGCTTCTATGAGAATTGTTGCTTTAATGATAGGCGATGAGCTTTTAACGGGAGAGATAGCCGATACAAACAGCCATTTTTTAGCAGAAAAGCTCTTCTCTTTAGGCTACCGCCTCTCTTTAAAAGTAACGGCAAGCGATCGAGATCTTTTCTATCAACTAGAGCGGCTAAAGGGAGAGTTTGACCTTCTTATCACCTCAGGTGGTCTTGGCCCAACCCACGATGATGTCACAAAAGAGACAATCGAGAAGGCATTTGGAGTAAAAGATAGTGAAGAAAGGGCTCTAGTAAATCCTGTAGGCTCAGCAAGCGGTACTCTTATTACAAAAGAGGGGTATAAAATTGTCCTTCTACCGGGTGTGCCCACAGAATTTCAGGCGATGGTAGAGATGCATATGAGAGAGCTTTTAGGAAAAAAAGAGAGCTCCTGTTTTGCTAGACGTGTTAACTACTGTCTTCTCTCGGAAGAGAAATTGGCCCCTTTTCTTCAAGAGGCGGAAGAGCGATTTCCTGGCATAGAGGTTGGGGTTTATCCAAAGAGTAGCGCGGTTTCCGTAGTGTTACGGGGAGAGGCTGTTGATAAGGAATTTTTTGATAAAAAAACAGATCCTCTTGTTAAAGAGCTTTATGAGAGATTTCCAACGCTTCTCTTTCCAAGTGCTAAAGGTGATATGGCAGAGGCGATCCATGAAGAGTTACTACGCCGGGGTGAAAAGCTTGCTTTAGCAGAATCATGCACAGGCGGGGCCTTTGCAGAGCGCTTTACAAGAAGATCTGGCGCCTCGGGCTATTTTTTAGGAAGCATCGTAAGCTATGCCGATAGCGCTAAGGAAGATTTTTTAGGGGTCTCTTCAAAAGATTTAAAAGAGGAAGGCGCTGTCAGCCAAGCGGTTGTTGAAGGAATGGCAGAGGGGCTTTTGAAAAAAACCAAAGCCGATTGGGTTATCGCCATCTCTGGCATTGCTGGGCCAGATGGTGGGAGTGTAGAGAAACCTGTCGGCACGATCTGGGCTGCTATCGGCAAAAGAGATGAGAGGCTCTATAGCGGCCTTATCCCTCTTAGAAAAAATTTACCACGAAAAGCCAATATCGAGCGCAGTATCGAGTATCTTCTCGCTATTTTATGGCGCAAGATGGCCTTTTCGATCACCCCCTTTACGTAAACTTATGGCCAAACTTACGAGCGAAGAAAAAGATCTTTTATACCTTGCTAAAGGGCGTGGCAAGAGTGAGGGGCTCTTTTTAGTAGAAGGTGAGAGAGAGATTTCTCATATTAAAGAGGTAGAGGCCCTTTATTATGCCGAAGAGTCTTCTTGGATTCGAGAGATGCGCGAAAAAAGGGTACCTCTCAAGAGAGTATCAAAAGAGGTTCTTACTCGCTCTACTTATAGAGAGGGGGCGCCTTTAGCGGTTGCCAAACGCTTTTCTTACAAAGAAGAGAGGCTCTCTAAGAAAACTTTCCTTCTTCTGATAGAGGGGGTTGAAAAGCCTGGCAACTTAGGGGCTATCTTACGAAGCGCGGAGGCGGCCGGAGTAGAGGGTGTTATTTTTTCTAATCTCTCGGTAGACCCCTTTCATCCAAATGCGATACGAGCAAGTCTTGGCGCTTTCTTTAGGCTTCCTTTTCTTATTCTTTCTCCTAAAGAGTCAAAAGCTTTTTTAGAAAAAGAGAAGATGCAGATTGTGGTCGCCTCACCGCACAGCCAAAAATCCTATTTTCAAGTCGATTTTCAAAAGCCTACCTGTCTTGTAGTTGGTAGTGAGGCTGAGGGGGTCTCTCCTATTTGGCAAAGAGACACTGTTTTTGTGAATATCCCGATGTACGGCAAGATCGACTCTTTAAATGTATCGGTTGCAACCGCTGTTCTTCTGTATGAAGTAGTAAGGCAAAGGTATGAGCCCTCTTTATCTTGATAACCACATCCTTGTTCTCAATAAGTCTAAAGGGGTTTTAACACTTCCCTCTGTCCATGAGACAGATTGCCTTGTAGAGCACGGCAAAGCCTTTCTCAAAGAGAAGTTTCAAAAGCCGGGCAATGTCTTTCTGCACCCCGTTCATAGATTAGATCGCGGCGCTAGCGGCATTGTTGTTTTTGCGCGGACATCAAAAGCCCTATCTCGGTTAAATGAGTCGATTAGAGAGGGGGATTGGAAAAAGATCTATCTTTTACAGTGTGAGGGTAGGCTGCCGCAAAAAGAGGGGGAGATTATCTCCTATTTAAACCGCTGTGAATACCATACAGAGGTTGTTAAAGAGGGGGAGGGCAAGAGGTGTATGCTTCGCTACAGATCTTTAGAAAATGGGCTTGTAGAGGTCGAGCTTCTGACCGGTCGCTACCACCAAATTCGCGCTCAATTTGCTTCTATTGGCTGTCCTATTAAAGGTGATACTAAGTATGGCGCTAAGAGCGCGCCGTATCAAGGGGGAATAGCGCTTCACCATGCCCGCCTTACATTTACCCATCCTGTAACGAAAGAGCTGCTGACAATAGAGGCAGATTAGTAGAGAAGTTGTAGGGAAATAGATTGGTCGTAGAAGCTTGTGTTTAGGGCGGCTTGGTAGTTTAGGAGAAGGCCGAGGGTGTCGCTAAGAAAGCCTTGTTTTACGGTAAGTTGTGGGATGATGAGGAAGAGACTCGGGTTAAGGCCAGAGACTTTGAAGACACAAGACTCTCCTAAAAAGTTTGCGTCATAATAGCCGCCGCCAAAGCGATTTTCAAAACCGTAAGCGATACCAAGTTCGACAGCACCCGTATTGTCGGCAATGAGGTAGCTAAAGTTTGCGTTCATACCGAGAAAGGTTCTAAGGACATTGTAGTTAGTTGCCGTACGGAGACACCGATGTTGCCGACTCTCTTTTCATAAAAGCTATCTTCATGCAAATAGAGGTAGTCTAAGCTTAAGTAGGGGGTAAGTAAAACATTGCCCTGTCTATAGTAGAGGCCTATATCTAAAGAGGTGTCGACTTCAGCTCCGCTGTGGCGGCTATAAGCGCTATAGTAATAAGGCGAAATAGTAATGTGGCGATTGGCTGTATAGTCGATATAAGAGCCAAGAATCGAGATATCTAGATAAAAAACAGAATTGTAAAAGCTGCCGTAAAGATTGCCGCCATAGCTATTGACATGGCCATGGCCTCGGGCTTGTAAGAAATGGACGGAAGTAGAGGTGTAGACAAAGGAGGCGCCTACAAAAAAATTACGACCTGTTAAAAAGTCTAAGCCTAAAGCTAAGATCCCGCCATTAGTATCATAGCCAACAAGGTCGCCATTAGATTGTTGCTTTGTGAATTCATAAGTGCCATCAATCCAAAGATCGGCACTTGGCTCCACAGCCTTTGTAGACCTTTTAAAAAGTTCGTTCATGCGCTTTTGAATTAATCTTTGTGTAAGAAAAGAGGTCTCCTCTTGCGCAAGCGAAAGCCCTTTAAGAGAGGTCGGGTTTAACTCATTTATGCTAGCGATTGCCTGAGAAAGAGAGCTACTTGCTTGAATAGCATTGATGACATTACTTAAAGGAGAGCCTGGTGGTGGGTTTGCTGTTTCTAAGCAAGATGCGATAGCCCCGGCATTGCCTTGTGTGATAAGGGTTGTAAAGGGACTAGTAGAAAAGCCTAAGAGCAAATCACTCCCAGCATAAGTAAGAAGAGGTTTTAAGAAAATGCTACTGTTTAGGACGTTTGTGAAAGTGCCAGAGATCGGCGCTCCGCTACTAATGAGGGTGTATGTTTTGGAAGAGGCGTAGCTGCCGGGGCTGAAGAGAAGAGAGATGGTAGCATTCGGCTCGATTGTTACCATGCCCGAAACATTAACAAGATCTGCCTCTATCGGATTGATCTCCATTTCGAGGGTGGAGCCGCTATTTTGCGTGTAGTTTCCAACGATTGTTATGGTGTCGATGGAGTTACCTGGAGCTACTTTACCACTTACAACGACATCGCCATTGATAGGGCCTATGCCGCCAAGGGTAGCACTTGGAGCCACGGTTGTTGTGGCTGCTGTGATCGGTGTGTTTACATAAAGCGTGCCACTATCTACAAAGAGAGCTGTTTGATTTAAGCTCCCGGTAAAAGCTAAAGAGCCATTGCCTTGCAGTCTAGTGGTGCCACTATTGCTGATGGCGCCACTATAAGTAAAAGATCCGGCTTCATTAAAGATAAGGGTACCTGAGTTATGGACGATACTTGGAATATTTTGTGTATTGCCGATGACTGTGCCCGTATTGATCGTAAGGCCGCCTGAGTATTGGTTTACGCCTGTAAATATCACACTGCCTGTACCATTTTTAGTAATAGAGCCTGTGGGGGTACCTCCAAAGCTTGTGTCTTCTGTAATATTGCTAGCTATAGTGGCAGTGCCGCTGCCATTTAAGGTGAGGTTTATAAGGGTTGGTGTAGATTGTGCGATAAAGGAGATGTTTGTGCCGAGGGCCCCTTGAGGATCAGAAAGCGTTAAATCAGCGCCTAGTAAAAGGCTGCCTGTGCCTGTAAGAGAAAGACCTGTTGGAGGCAGTGCTGGAGAGCTCAAAGTAAGGATGCCACCGCTTGTAATCGTTGTGCCCCCTGTATAGGTATTCGTTCCGGTAAGTATAAGAAGTGTTTGAGAAGGTCCACTATAGGTTAAAGAGCCATTGCCTATGATGTTACCAAAATAAGGATCCCCGTTATCTCCCGTTATAGTAAGATGAGAATTATCAAGGTTAAGGGTGCCATTTGTATTACCACCGAGGCGAGATCCTGTAAGGCTCATGTTTTCTAGGTGGAGAGTTCCCGTCGTGTCTATATAAAAAGAATTATTATTAGGCAGGCCATTTGTACTAGAGGCTATAAGAGTTCCATCTGTTACACTAACGCCCCCCGTAAAGGAGTTGTTTATTCCTGTAAGGGTAAGCTCTCCTGTGCCAATCTTTTGAATGCCGCCTTGTCCAGAGATTTGTCCTGCAAAAGAGACGTTAGATGGTTCATTAAATCGAAGTAGACCAACAGAACCTAGTGTAAAGGCACCTTGTAAACTCCCATCTCCGACAGAACCCTCTAAAAATCCAGACTCCACAATAGTGCCACCGGAGTAGTTATTCACACCTCCTAAGGTAACCATTGGATTATTGGTAATTTTAAGAATCCCTCCACCTGTGATGGTAGAGTTAATCGTAGAGACACCAGCCGACAGAGTAAGGGTTGCGTTGCCAAGACTAATAGTTGTACCGCTACTACCATCGAGGCTATGGGTGGTTTGATTATTATTGTTTAGAAGTAAGCTTCCGGAAGTAAGGGTAACTGCACCAGCGGCCGGTAAGGTATTAGCTGCGGTTGTTGTAAGAGAGCCTCCGTCAATAATGGTGTCTCCGTAACTGTTTGATCCAGAGATGTTTAAATTGTGTCCGCCCGTTTTGTTAAGTACGGAGCTGCTATCACCTATAATGTTACTTGCAATCGTGAAATCGCCAGAAGGGGCATTAAGTATAAGCTCTCCTGTGCCTAAATTTATGATAGAGCCAGAGGCGCCTGTAAAATCATCAAAGGTACAAGGTAGGTTATTTAAATTTAGGGTGCCGCTATTTAGAAAGATGCTGCTTGTCCCAAAAGCTCCACTACTGTTCAACTGTACGATGCTCGTAGTATTGGCACCGTTGATGTTGGTCGTACCGCTATAGGAATTAGTCGCAGCGAGTACTAGAGTGTAATTCACTTTAGGGTTTAAGTTCAGAGTTGCGTTTGTGCCAGTTATAGTAGAACTTACAGTCATGCTAGTGCCAGTTAGGGGCTGTACTGTAAGAGTTGCTCCTCCATCTAGATTAATGAATGTACCCGGATTAGTGATAAAATTGTTTCGGACTGTTTGGGTGACACCAACTAAGGTCAGGCTACCGGTGTCTGTAATTCTAACAGGATTTGGAGGATCAGGATTGATAGCGTCACTTACATGTGCTTCTACCGTGCCACTGCCGCCTATAACGAATTCACCTGTGTTGCTATTCGAGGCATAGAGAGCGAGAATAGAGGCGTTAGTTGGCGCAAAGGTTAACTTTGAACTTCCAGAGATCTCGCCATGGATTTCAAAAGTGCTACCGCTTACCATCGTAAAAGAGGTGTCCGCCCCCAAAATAAGAGGGGCATTGATAGCATGGTTACCGGAGGGAAGGGCTTGTACATCTATAAGAGCAGCACCTGTAAGAGTTAACGTTTCACTAACAGTAGAGCTGAAGCTGTAGGGAGCTGTGCTGGTAAAGGTCATCGTCTCTATGGGAACAGAGGTGCTAAATAGGATCGCTTTATTAGCGCCAGTTGTTGGAAAAACAGCTGTCGTTGTGGGTACGCTATTTGTATCCCAGTTGGTCGGCTCGCTCCAATTTGCATCGGTAGAGCCATCCCACTCTGCCCCAAAGGCTGGTATAGAGTTTAAGAAGAGCCATAGCGTCGTTAGAAATTTCTTTCTTTTCATAATTTAAAAACTTTAGTAAAGAATTTGTAGAGAAATAGATTGGTCATAAAAGCTTGGGTTAAGAGCTGCTTGGTAGTTTAAAAAGAGGCCAAGATTTGCTTTAGTAAAGCATTGTTTTAGAGTTATCTCGGGAATGACTAAGAATCTACTTGGATTCAGACCTGAGACGTTGAAGATACACGCTTCATCTATAAAGTGAGCCCGGTAGTAGGTGCCACCAAAGCGCGCCTCATAGCCGTAGCTAATGCCAAATTCTAGATCGCCTGGATTATTTCTGATAAGGTAGCCAAAGCTTGCATTCACCCCTATAAAACTTCTAAGTACTTGGTAGTTAGTTGGACTTACAGAGACGCCTGCATTGCCGGCTCTCTTCTCATGAAATCCATCTTCATGAAGATAGATGTAGTCTACGCTGATGTAAGGGCTAATGTAGGCTTTGTTATTTTTCCAATAAAAGCCCATGTCTAAAGAGCCATCAAACTCTGAGCCGCTGTGGCTGCTATAGGCGCTGTAGTAGTAGGGTTCTACATTGATATGGCGGTGGGCTGTATAGTCTATGTAAGAGCCAAGGAGAGAGAGGTCAATATAAAAAAGATCGTTGTAAAAGCCGCCGTAGAGGTTACCGCTGTAGCTACTCACATGCCCATGGCCGCGCGACTGTAGGAAATGTACCGAGGTCAAGGTGTAGACAAAAGAGGTGCCCAAAAAGAAGTTGTCATCGGTTAAAAAATCTAACCCAAGCGCTAAAATGCCACCATCGGTGTTGTAGCCCACTAAATCTTGGTTAGATTTTTGGCGGCTAAATTCATAGGTACCATCAAACCAGAGGTTAAATCCTATCTGATCTACGCAGTCAGAGACCGCTAAGAACTGTTTAAGGCGATTTTGGATTAAGTTTTGCGCTAAAAAAGAGGTCTCTTCTTGCGCAAGGGAGAGGTTTTTAATAGATGTTGGATTTAGCTTATTTACAGTGTTGATCGCATCGGTTAAGGAGCTACTTGTCGAGAGAACATCGATAATATTACTTAAGGGAGAGCCGGTTGCGGGTGTGGCAGTTTGTAGGCAAGCAGCGATCGCGCCTGCATTCCCGCCTTTGATAAGGCTTGTAAAGGAGCTGCCTTCGCCAAAGCTTAAAACCAGATTATTAGAATAGGTAAGAAAAGGCTTTAAAAAGAGGCTATTATTTGTGATCTTTGCAAACTTACCTACTATAGGAGCGCCGCTCTGGATAAGAGTATAGGTTGCAGACTGACTGTAAGAGCCTGGTGTAAAGAGAAGGGCTAAGGTTGTATTGGTGTTATCTATTGTAACCGTTCCTGAGACATCGAGAAGATCGGCATCTAAGGGCTCTATCTCCATCTCTAGCGTTGAGCCGCTTGCTTGGTTGTAATTACCAACGACTGTTATTGTGTCGATAGAATTACCTGGAGCTACCTTACCACTAACTGTGACATTACCGTTGATAGGGCCGACGCCGCCAAGGGTTGCGCCAGAGGCGACTGTTGTTGTAAGAGCAGTTATAGAATTATTGACATACAAAGTACCAGCATCGATAAAGAGGGCAGCTTGGTTTAAGTTGCCGGTAAAGTCTAAAGAGCCAGAGCCTTGTTTTCTAAAGGTCCCAAGCGCATTTGTGATAGTGCCGCTATAGATAGCATCGGTTGTCTGATTGAAGATTAAAGTGGCTGCGTTATTGACAGGCGTTGGAATATTTTGTGTATTACCGATAACAGTACCGTCTGTAATAGTTAGGCCATCAGTGTAATGATTGACTCCCTTAAAATTAACGGTTCCGATGCCGTTTTTTGTAACCCCTCCGGAGGTTGCACCAAACATTTGATCTTCTGTGATATTACCGTCTACATTGGCAATGCCGCTGCCATCAAAGGTGAGGGTTAAATTCGGGAAAGCTACAAAGGTCAGCGCTGTACCAGGGCTCGCTTGTACATCTGTAAGAGTTGTATCAGCGGCAAGCAAAACTGAACCTGTTGCTGTTAAAGAGACGTTGGTGGGGGGGAGCGCCGTTGGAGAGAGAACAATAAATCCATCGCTCATAATGGTTGTGCCGCCTGTATAGGTACTAACGCCTGCTAAAACTAGCTGCTCACCTGGCATCGCGCTATAGGTAACTGACCCCGATCCAATGATATTGCTACTAAAAAAACCACCTCCCGTAACCAATAGAGCCGAATTATCAAGATTAAGAATACCATCAGGGTCGCCATCTAGACTAGAAGCTGTAAAATTCATATTTTGGATGTGAAGCTCTGCACCCAAACCGCCGATATTAATACTACCATTCGGTAAAGAGGCGCTACTCGCAGCAAATAGAGTGCCATTTCGTACAGAAACGCCCCCTGTATAAATATTATTTAATCCTGTTAATGTGAGCATGCCAGCACCCTCTTTCTGAAGTCGACCAACGCCACTAATCTGCCCGCTGTAGGAAGTGTTTACTGCCTCATCAAAAATAACGCTACCATTGGAGATCAAAACAAAGTCACCTTGTAAGCTACCCGAAGCAACAGATCCTCTTAAGGCACCACCATCTATAGTAGTTCCTCCCGTGTAGTCATTTGCCCCTCCAACTACAGTGGTTCCTTGTGTGATGATAAGGCTTCCCCCTACTCCTGTGATATCAGAGTCAATTGTAGAATCTCCCATCAAAGAAGCTACTGTAAGGGTAGCTGTGCCCAGATCAATTGTTGTTCCGCTGCTGCCTGTACTGGTGCCTACTGTTTGATTGTTGTTATTTAGGATCAAGCTACCGGTGGTAAGGGTCATGGCTGCAGTAGGCGGCAAGGTGTCAGGAGCCGTTGTTGTAAGGGTACCACCATTGATAATCGTAGTTCCATAGGTATGAGAGCCGGAAAAATCTAGATTGAAGGCGCCTTGCTTACTTAAAATACCATTCATCCCTATTATAGTGGCATCGATGGTTGCATTAGCTGTTGCGTTAAGGGTAAGAGTGTTAGATACCATTCCAAAATCGATTGTAGAGCTACTATTGGCATTAAGATTTTGTACTGATAAATCGAAATTATTAAGATTAAAAGTACCGCCGGTTAGATTTACATCTATATTATTCGGGAAAATATTTGCTTGTCCGAGTGTTGTTGTACCGTTACTCATATCGAATTGGGTGAAACTATTAGTTCCTTGATAAAAAGTAAGCTCTCCGCTACCTATTTTATCTATTGTACCAGGACCTGTAATATCGCCTTGTAAAATAGGGCTTGCTGTATCGTTTATTGTAAGAGTCGCCCCCTGAAGGAGTATAGTGGCGCTTACGAGTGTTAAATCACCTATAGTCTGGTCATTTCCACTTGCATTTAGATCCAAGATCGCTCCTCCTGAGGTACAAGTAAGAGGAGCGCCAGAGGGAAGGGCTAAAGGTTGGGATAGAAGTAGGGTGCCATCGATTATTTGCGTCTCGCTATAGGTATTGCCGCTAGAGGCAATCTCTAAGGTGTTTACGCCATTTTTTGCGAGTATTGATCCTGGATTTCCGGTAATAAGACCACTAATCGTTGTGCTTGCTGAAGTAGGGTTGATCGTAAGAGTTGCCGTATCAAGGTTGATATTGGTGCCTAGGCTAGTATTGCAGTCGGCTATGTCTGTATTAAACCCATTTAAATTAAGATTACCACCAGCCATGGGCATGTCTAAGTTGACATTTAGCGGGATTGCGGAAAGTACTCCTTGAGAAACTGTCCCATTTACAATAGATAGATTTTCGAAGCCGTTTATGGCTCCTAAATTTAAAGTTTCAGTGCCATCTTTTTCTAGAGTGCTACCAGCAATTCCTGCGATAAGGCTATCAATTGTAACATCGGAAACCGAATTATTGATTGTGAGGGTATTGGCGCCGAGTAAAATACTAGAGCCGCTTGTTCCAGAAAATCCGCTGAAACTATAACTACTAACAGTTAAATCTAAAGTACCGCTTTGAAGGTCAAGATAGCCCGTACCTAGGGCTGTAGAGTTTTGAGGTTGTACAGTTGCGTTCTGTATTATTGTATTGCCTGTATAGTTACTGGTTCCTCCTAAACTTACTGATACAGCGCTAGATGGTATTATCATTAGGGAGCCAAAGCCTGTGATATCGCTATCAACTGTTGCAGATAGTAAAGGTTGAAGGATTAAAGTAGCGTCATTATTTAAAGTGATACTAGAGCCTAGAGAAGAGCTAAAATTGGTAGAAGCTTGTGTAACACTTGTTCCTAAAATTAAACTTGCAGTAGAGCCAAGGGAGAAAGCTGAATCGGTTGGAACAGCTTGGCTAGCGGTCAATCGTAAAGTTCCGCTTTGTATGTTTGTAATGCCGCCATAGGTGTTAGAAGCGCCTAAGTTAAGCAAACCACCGGTTGCATTGAAAAGAGTAAGATCACCTGCACCTGAAATAACGTTTGTGAATGTAAGTGTAGTATTGCTTGCGAGGTTAACAATTAACCCCGTAGTAATACTTACTAAGCTACTTATAGAATATGTTCCTGAATTAGGAACGGTTATGTTTATTATGGAGGGATTGTCTGTAAAAGTTAAAGTTTCGGTACTCGTTGGGCTAAAGGTGTAAGGTATTGTACTGGAAAAATTCATGTTACCAATAGGAACACTCGAGGAAAAGGTAATATTCTGCGTTGTGCTAACGTCTGGGAAAGTAGCTATATCGGTTGGCACAGTTGTAGGTGTCCAGTTAGTTGGTATGCTCCAATCGCCATCCGTATTCCCATTCCAATCGCTTACAGCAAATAAGCTCTTCGAGTTTATTAAAATAGAGATAAGAGTTATGAGATTGCTTTTTCGCATGAGCGACCCACCTTTTAAAAATCAGCAAACTTCAGTTGTTTCTACTTATTTTGTTTTTATCAGAAAAACAAGTTTATTTGGTATCAGTAAGATTTCTAAAATTATCTTGGCAACATGGTTTAAAGGCAAGTTTTGATTTGAGAAGAGAGTTTATCAAAGATCTGAAAAGCATTTAGAGCGGCACCTTTCAGGAGTTGATCACCACAAACCCAGAGATCTAGGCCACAGGGATCTGTAGAGTCTTGTCGGAGCGAGCCCCAAAGAACTTCATCTCTTTTTTCGGCATAGCGAGGGGTTGGGGATGGGTGATAAAGAAGGCCTGAGCTCTCTTCTAAAATCCGTGCGGCTTCTTTAGGAGGCCTTTCGAAAATAACGTTAATCGAGAGAGAGTGGGCGCGCTCGACAGGTACGCGTACACAGCGTATGTTAATTGGAAGTCGCGGCTCCTCTAAAATTTTGCGTGTTTCAAAGATGACTTTTTCCTCTTCTTCGCAAAAGTTATCTTGGCTACGCGGCGATTCATGGAGAAAGACATTGTAGGCGTAAGGGTGTGGAAAGATCGAGGGTGGTTCGTTGTGGAGAAGCTCTTTCAGGCCAAGAGCGCCTGCACCAGAGGCTGCTTGGTAGGAGGAGGCGATAATCTTTTTAATTGTGTAGAGGCGATGAAGCGGCGCTAGGGGGAGTAGCAAAATCGTTGCTGTGCAGTTTGGGGAAGCAATAAGGGCTGGATTTTTTTCTAATAGATAACCGTTGATCTCTGGAATGATAAGAGGAACTGTAGGATCATTTCTGTGGGCAGAGCTTAAATCGATGATGCAGCCGGTTTTTTCTTTAGCTAAAGAGACGATCTCTTTTGAGATAGGAGAGGGGGTTGCTAAAAAAAGAAAGTCGTAGGATTTATCTAAAGCAAAGGTTCTTGCCGAGAGTTTATCAATAGTAAAAGGGGTACGCTTTTCAAACAGCTCTAAAAGCTCTTGCCCTACAAGGCCGGTTGCCCCGACAACACCTATGGCTGGTTCTCTCATCGACATAATCCTCTTTTCAGTATATAGTAAAGGATCTAATAAAAGTAAGGCTGTAGATGGAAGAGTCCGTTCAGGAAGCGATTCGCGCAGTTATGGTGCTCGCTGAAAAAGAGAGTCTTCTCTTTATGGAAAGAGCGATGGATTTGATTGCCTCTTGTTTTGCAAGAGGTGGTAAGATCATGATCGCAGGCAATGGGGGCTCTTATTGTGATGCAGCCCACTTTGCAGAAGAGCTTACCGGTTTTTATCGAGAAAAAAGAAAGCCACTACCCGCTCTTGTTTTGGGGGAGCCCGGCCATATCACCTGTGTTGCTAATGATACGCATTTTGAAGAGGTCTTTTCCAGACTTGTAGAGGCGCTTGGAAAAAGAGAGGATATTTTAATTCTTCTCTCTACCAGTGGTAACTCTAAGAATCTAATTCGTGCGGCAGAGATGGGGCGAGAGAAAGGCATTTTTGTCATAGGCTTTTTAGGTAAGGGGGGTGGCAGATTAAAACCGCTTACCGACCTTAATCTGACCATTGATGGCTTTACGACATCGGATCGCATCCAAGAGGCGCACATGGCAGCCATTCATATCATCATCGAAGGGGTAGAGAAACGTGTGGCAAGAGAGACTCTTCTCGCTGCCTTATAGAGAGCAGAACCGATTTCTAGAGGTATTTCTTTCTTTATTAGCGATTCCCTATAGAGTAGGGGCCTTAACTTGTCAAAAGATTCGCCAGCATTCTTTTAAAGAGTCTTTTCCAAAACCTGTTATCAGTATTGGCAGCGTTATAGCAGGCGGCAGTGGCAAGACAACCTTTACGCAACTCTTAGCAGAGAGGTTAGAGCGAAGGGTTGCTATCATAAGCCATGGGTACCGCGCGCGTAAGAGAGGAAAGGTCGAAGATATCTCCTATGGAGATGAAGCCTTTCTTTTGCAGAAGAAGCTTCCAGGCGCGAGAGTCTTCTCTGGTAAAGATCGCGTGGCCAACATGAGAAGAGCTGTCAGAGAAGAGGTAGATTATTTTCTTCTAGATAGCGGGATGCAGGTTAAGGGTTTACATAAGGATCTTGAGATCGCAGTTATCCATTACGACAATCTTTTTCGCCATTGGCACTATCTGCCGCGAGGGCTTTTGCGCGAGAGTCCTTATAGTTTAAAAGATGTCTCTTTTATAGCTTTGCAGGGGGTAAGAACAGAGGCAGCGTTTCATAAGGCAAAAGCTTTCTTGGAAAGGTACAGTAAAGCGCCTCTCTTTGCCGTAAATACCTTTGTGACAAATGGAGCTGAGATAGATGGTAAAAAAATTGCAGCTTTTACTGGTATTGGCCATCCAGAGCGCTTTTATCAAATGATAGAAGAGGCGGGAGGGGAAGTAGTTTTCAAGAAGACCCTTCCTGACCACGCTTCGTTAAAAGATAAAGAGGCTTTTGTTAGAGAAGCTGCTATAAGAGGTGCAGAGCTTCTTCTCTGTACAGAGAAAGATCTTATAAAATTAGAAGATAAAAGGGGCTTTATCGCATTAGAGATAGAGATGAGACCCGTTTTTGGTGAAGAAATATTTACCTCTTTATGCAATACTATAGAAAAACTTATACTAATCTCCCATGACAGACGAATCTAATGTACTTCTACCCAAACTTGGCGAGAGCATCCATAGCGCTAAAATTGTACAGTGGCTGAAAAAAGAGGGAGATTCCGTACGTCGTGATGAGCCCTTAGTGGAAGTCTCAACCGATAAAGTCGCAAGTGAGATACCAGCACCTCTTGCCGGTATCATGGGCCCTATTTTAAAAAAAGAGGGAGAGGAGTGTTTTGTTGGTGAGCTTCTCTGTACGATTAGAGGTGTAAACTCTACAGAGCCTAAAAAAGAGAGAGGTTTTCTCTCTCCTGCAGTGTTGCGTCTTTTAGAAGAAAAGGGGCTCTCTCCCAGTGCCGTAGAGCACTTGCAAGGTAGTGGTGATGGCGGCAGAATTACAAGAAAGGATATCGAAGAGTTAGCAAGTGGTGGATCTTGTAAAAAAGAGAGAACACCTCTTAGCTTTGTCCGACAAGCGATTGCTGAAAATATGGAACGCGCCCATCGTGAGGTGCCGATAGCGCATCTCATCACTAAAGTAGATGTGACAAATCTTTTGGCAAAGATTGCCAAAGAAAAGGCCTCTTTCCAAGAAAAATGGCAAGAGAAGCTGACTATTACAGCTTATATAGCACACGCCTACATAGAGGCTCTTAAAACGTATCCTCTTCTCCGAGCGCGGTACAGCAAAGAGGGGCTTATCCATTCGGAAGAAATAGGTCTTGGTATTGCAGTCCAAAATAAAGAAGAGCTCTTTGTTCCTGTTCTAAAACAGTGTGAGAATTTGACTGTAGAGACGTGCGCAGTAGAGATCGCCAAGCTCTCTCGTAAGACAGCAGAAGGCGTGCTTAACTCCTCCGATATGGAGGGTGGGGTTGCGACCCTTACTAACTTTGGTATGTCTGGCATAGAGATCGGCCTTCCGATCTTGCGCTACCCAGAGACCTCTATCTTGGCTGTGGGAGCTATCGAAAAGCGGGTAGAAGTATTAGAAGATGATAGTTACGGTGTCCGATCTATTGTCTATCTTACGCTCGGGTTTGACCATAGAGTTTTAGATGGTATGACGGCCGCTAAGTTTCTAAAGGCTATTAAAGAGAGACTATCTGCCGAATAGACCGCATCTCTTTTCCCCTAGACAAGTAAAATTTTTTTATCCGAAGGTTAAAGTTAGCTTCTATTGAAAAAGTGTCTGTAGAAAAGCAGTATGCTTCAAGGGATTCCGGTTTGTAATAGACGTGCGTCTTATTCAGGAAGCTTAAAAGTTACCCGACGACCTCTATCTTTTAACTTAGCTTCAGTTCCTTTAACTCTATCAGAGGGATTTGTCGCTACGGTAGAGGTAAGAGCTTCTTGATCTCTTGTCACCAGTTTAGCATCACTTGCTAATGTAGCTCTAATTTCTTCAACGCGATCAGAAGCTTCTTGGAGAAGGATATTAGCTTCTTCAGCTCTTTTCCTTAGGGACTCGCCAAAAGATAATTCATGCGCTTTTTTAGCATAGGTTTCGTAGGCTTTTTGCGTAGCAACTGTAGATGTAAGAGCTTTGTTGTCGAGAAATTCGGAGATGTTTTTTGCAGCTTCATATTCTTTGAGCGCTATGTCAACAGAAGTCTTTTTAAGACTATGTTCTTCTTTTTTCTTAGCAAGGGCTAGCCGTTTTTCTTCTACTGCACGAGCCTGGGTTAGATACTCTTCCTTCTGAGGGTCTCTACAAACTAGCAGATTAGAGGCAATAGCTAGCCTTGTTTTTACAAGAGCTGCTTCCTTTAGCTCGTGCTCCATTTTACTTACTAGAGCACCTAGTTCTTTAAGTTCTCCCTGTGCTAAGGTAAAAGCACTTTCTTTTTCTTTTAGAAATTCTGTAGCCTCGGCTGCTTCTACTAAACAGGCATCACTTAAATTCCTAGCGCTTTCTGCAGCGCTTAAGAGGCGGTCAAGTAGTTGTGTGTTTGTGCTTGTAACTGTCGAACCCCATAGCTCAAGAAATTCACCATCATAGGTAGGCACTAGGTTTGGATTGGTGTAGATACCCCACCCTGTTGGGGGAAGTGGTGTTAAAAGTTTTAATATCTTCTGTGCAGTTACAAATATTTTCCCTACTTCATGGGGTAAATTTTCATGAGCAGCAAGATTTGAGGAAAGAGCTCTTGCTACTTGTTCTTGGACAACGGCAGCTTGAATAATGGGTTGAAAATTTCTTCCGATGCTTTTTAAATCATCCTCAGAATTTCCTGTTACTTGCAATGTCCAGTAGTGGCCGCCCTGTAGCCAAACAATTACACGTAAAAAAACAGCTGAAATCCTGCCGACTTCTTCTGCTCGCACCGCTCCGTTTTTAGTGTAAACAGCTATATGGCAAGTTTTTAAGTCGCGAGTGGCAGCATCAAATATTGTAAATGCTTGCCTTGCAGCTTCTATAGAACTTATACAATTAGCCATAAAACCTTTATTTTTATGATATTAGTTAATTATCCTCGGTTTAATTATATCATAAAATTATTTAATTATAAATTACTTTTATAATTAATGTTAGCGTTAAATAGAAATGTCCTCTTTTTGTTAAATAGAAATGTCCTCTTTTGGTACGAAGGGCTCTAAAAGCCAGGAGAAACGAAGATGGAGGAGGTTATTTCTATGACACAGAAGGAGTTA
>JAFEGE010000048.1 GCA_018240105.1 Verrucomicrobiota bacterium
AACTCGTTGCCACAGAAAACTGTAGAGCAGGTCTTATGAAGACCTTTTTTCTCTCAGAACTTGCGAGAGAAAATCCTCACATCTCTTTTGTTATCCCCAAGGAAGGGATTTTCACCTCTATCGAAAGCTTTGCCTTAAGCTCTACTATCCAACATGAAAAAGAGGCGTATCAGTTTTTAAACTTTCTCTATCGTCCTGAGATTATGGCACTACAAACAGAGCACTACTCACTCTTTCCAGCATGTCCAGATGCTTTGCCTTATGCAAAAGATTTACCACCGCTTTTCTTCGAGGTGTTAGATGAGATAGAGAGAAGACAAGATTTTCGCTTTTTTAAATATACGATCCCACCGAGCACGATATGCGAGATGTGGGTCCATGCCAAGACATAAAAGCTTCACAACACCTGTGTTGTGAAGCCTTATATAAAGAGATTACGCGTTGATCTCTGCTTTCTTTTTTCTAATGAAAGAGATAACGTCGCCAACAGTTTTTAAAGAAGAAGCCTCTTCTTCGTTGATCTCAAGATCAAGCTTTTCTTCAAAAGTCATGATCAGCTCTGTTTGGTCGAGAGAATCTGCATTTAGATCCTCTACAAAGGACTTCTCAAGTGTCACTTCTTCAGGATCAACCCCAAGCTGCTCCACTACGATATCCACTACTTCTTGTTCTATGTTCATAAAAACAACCCTTATGTTGTATGTTTTAGTTTATACGGTCAAGCCCCCATCGACTGTGAGAACCTGGCCTGTGATATAGTTTGAATCTTTGCCTGCTAAAAAGAGCGCAGCTGCTGCAATCTCTTGTACCTCACCGAGCCGCCCCATCGGCACCTTCTCAAGAATCCCTTTTCTTTGCTCTTCTGTGAGTTTATCTGTCATATCTGTGCCAATAAAGCCCGGGGCAATACAGTTGATTTGAATATTACGAGAGGCAACCTCTTTAGCGAGCGAGCTTGAAAAGCCGATGACACCAGCTTTTGAAGCGCCGTAGTTAGCCTGTCCTGGATTTCCCATAAATCCTATCACAGATGTGATATTGATAACTTTACCAGAGCGCTTTTTCATCATGTTTCGTAGAAACGCATGGGTCGTATTATAGACAGATTTTAGGTTTGTATCGATAACTCTATCCCAATCCTCTTCTTCCATACGAATCAATAGCTTGTCGCGCGTAATACCAGCGCAGTTGATAAGAACATCGATATCACCCCAAAGAGCGTGTATCTCTTCTGCGAATTTATGGATCTCAGCCGTATTAGAGACATCTACCGGACGAAAAAGAAACTCTTGTCCCTCTACCGCTCGCTCTTTTAAAACATTACTAAGAGCCTCTCCCCGCTCGCTATTCGTTCCAAGAAAGGCAATACTTGCCCCCTCTTCAGCAAAACGCTCAACAATCGCTCTACCAATGCCACGAGTTCCACCGGTAATAACAACTCTCTTATTTTCTAATAGTTTCATATACCCCTTCTAAGTCAGCAACTTTACTTACAGAAAGAAGAGGTATTGAAAACCCCATCTTGCGAAGCATCGCTGTCAGTTGTGTCGGTCCTATCTCTATAAAATGATCAGGCTCTTTACTGTTAAGCGTCTCTACACAATCTATCCATCTTGTGGTAGAAGATACCTGGCGAATTAACATCTCTTTTCGATCCTCTGTCTCATCGACAAAGCCGCCATTACAATTCATAACAAGCTTGGCACTCCCTTTTTGAAAGGAAGTAGCATGGATAATAGGCGCTAAAGCCTCCTCTGCCTCTCGCATAAGAGGGCTATGAAAAGCGCCACTCACACGTAAAGGGATAAGCCGTTTCGCTCCGAGCTCTTGCAATCTTTGATGTACCTTTTCTAGCTCTTTTTTAGGATAGGCAACAACAACTTGTCCTGGAGAGTTATTGTTTGCAACCCAAATACCAGCCTCTTTAATCACCTCTTCTGTAAGCCCAAAGACAGCCGTCATCCCACCTGGATATTTCTCTGCCGCTTTTTCCATAAGGGCGCCCCGTATAGAGACAAGCTCTAGAGCCTCTTTAAAATTGATGATACCAGCGGCACAAAGAGCGCTATATTCGCCAAGACTTAAACCACCACAAAAAGAGACTTTGATCTCGGGCAATTCTTTTTGTAATACCTTTAAGATGGCCATGCTCACGACAAAAAGGGCCGGCTGGCTATTCTTTGTGCTATCTAAGAGTTCGGCGGGCCCTGTAAAAACAATTCTTGAAAGAGATCTTTGTAAAATCTCATCTGCCTCTTCAAAAACTTCTCGAGCCAGGAGATAGCTGTCATAAAAATCTTTTGCCATCCCGACAGTTTGTGCCCCTTGGCCTGGAAAAATCAGAGCAGATCCTCTCATCTTACTCTCTCTCCAGAGCTAAGAGCCCCTGCGTCTGCTTTAAGATCACAGAGCCCCACGTAAGACCAGCACCAAAGGCAACTAAAAGAATTCTATCTTCTTTTTTAACAGGATGGTTCTCTAATAAATGATGCAACCCAAGGCCCACGCTAGCGGCAGAGGTGTTCCCATAAAGATGTATAACCTTTATCACACGCTCCTCAGAGATCTTACAGCGCTTGGCAATCGCCTCTATAATACGGATATTGGCTTGATGAGGAACTAGATAAGCTATATCTTCCTCTTTTAG
>JAFEGE010000049.1 GCA_018240105.1 Verrucomicrobiota bacterium
GCAAATTCGCTATTACCTACAGGATCTATAGAGGCGACCGTAATTTGACCTGTACCAGCATTTAATATGACGGTTCTTAAGTCATTAGAAATAGCCTCTAGTGGTGAAAGAGTGATAGCCCCTCCAGCTGTATTAATCGTAAGATCGCTGCCAAGAGAGAGCTCTATTGTCGTGGCCGTTAGAGCAACTGGATCACCAGATGTCGTAAAGGTTGTCAAAGAGCCACTTTGGATCTTTATTGTTTGGGCTATAAAGTCTTGTTCATTCGTATTGTAAACAGCTCCTGTAAAGATAAGATCGCCCGCGGCTATTGCACTCACAAGGCCTGTAACCCCTTCACTACCAGAGCCAATATCGGCAAGAGATATAGTGCTTCCTGTTATAGTAAGGGAGGTAAGAGGAGAGATACCCCCAATGGTACCACCGACCGACACACTACCAACACCACCTTCGAGATCAAGCGTTTGAGCGCCATCGATACTACTTGCAATTGCAATCGCTCCAACGCCACTACCAGAATCTAAAATAACGGCATCTATTAAAGTGATAGGCGTTGCAATGGCGATTGTTTGATTGCTCACCGTAATATTTGCGCCAAGGGAGACACTACCGCTGCCGGTTTGCGTAAAGCTGCCCTCTATATTCATAGCGCCACTAATAGTTAAAACGCCGCTATTGTTTACCGTAACCGGGCCACTCATCGTCGTTGTTGTCGTGCTCAAGAATTCAAAAGCGCTACCTGTTAGAGCGATACCACTAAGCCCTGTAGTTGAGAGCGCTCCATTAAAAATGGTGGTGCCCCCACCGGATGTTTGTAGGATACTCGCGCTAGAGATCGCCCCTGTTGTTACATTATTAGCGCTTACGATAGAAAAGGCTACAAGGGCTGTCGAGCCGCCGATAGAAGAAGAGAGGGTAATATTACCTGTGCCCGCTGTGAGGGTAAAGTTAAAGGCGCCATTAACCGTCCCTCCAGAGGTAATATTGCCGATACCTGGCCCGCTATTTAAAGCCGTATTACCTAAAAGAGTGATGTTTCTTAAAAGAGAGATGGTCTGGTTGTTCGTTGTAATGGAGCCATTTAGCCTTACAACGCCGGCGCCATTTTGGGTAAAGCCTCCAGATAGATTAACCGTATTTGCGATCGTTAAAATGCCACTGTTTGTGATGATAAGAGGACCGCTAGCTCCTGTTGTAACAGCACCATTATAGTTAAAAATACCACCGACCGTCTGGATACCTGAGGCTCCCGTGGTAGTAAGAGCTCCGTTAAAGGTTGTCGAGGTACCAGCACTTTGTAAAATAGAAACGGCAGAGATTGCCTGAGTTGTAAGGGTAGAGGCGCTTGTAAAAGTTAACGCGCCGATAGCCTTTGTGTTACCAACAGCTTGCTGCAGAGTAATATTACCACTTCCGGCTGCGAGTGTTAAGCTAAAATTGTTAGTAACGGTGCTGTTAACAAGACCGCCAAGGAGTATATCATGATTCCCTGAAGAGCTATTTAATGTCGTATTGCCTGTAAGATTTATAGCCCCTACAAAGGAGATCGCTCCGTTTGAGGTAATCGATCCTGCAAGAGTGTTACTTCCGATGCCGATTTGACTAAAAGCGCCATCTAAGAGAGCAAGAACGCCTGTACCCAAGGTAAAGACCCCATCATTTTGGATGGTAAGAGGACCGCCCCCCGTTGTCGTTACATTACCTTCTATTGTTAGATCATAACTTGTAAGACTGATACCGAGAGCGCCATCGGTTGTTACCGGACCTTGTAGCAAGGTTTTTCCATTGGTAGCGCCCGATAGCTGTGTCAAAACTTTTGCTGTAATAGCTTGAGCTGTGACATTGAAGGCAGAGTTTATTGTAAGAGTCGCAAGTTCATTTAGAGATCCAACAGCACCTGTAAAGGTGATATTGCCTGTACCTCCTGTCAACGTTAGATTATAGGTACCATCGAGCGTACTACTAAATAAGATATTGCCATTGCCGACACCCGTGCTTAGTACTGTATTATTCGTTAAAGCCAGAGGGCTGCCAAAGGTTATATTACCGTTATTTGTTGCAAGGGTTCCAGCAAGATTGACAGCTGTTGCTCCCGATTGGGTATAGGCGCCGCTAAGAAGAGAAGAGCCTCCATAAACAGCATTGAGCACACCTGTATTTGTTACAGTGTAAGGACCACTATTGGTCGTAATGACATTACCCGATGTCGTGATATTATTACCCGAAAGAGTAATTCCCAAAGCGCCTGTTGTATTGAGATTACCGTTAATTGTGGCTGTGCCTGAAGAGGCTAGATTGATAGAGGTGGCCGTGATCGCAACTGTGTCGATATTTGTCGCACTATTAATCGTAAAAGCGCCAATTCTTGCCCCTCCCCCAAGAGCTCCTCCCAAGACAACATTGCCTATACCTGCTGTTAAGCTTAAGCTAACAGCCCCATCAACCGTGCTACCAAAAACGATATTGCCAATGCCAGAGCCTGTATTTAAAGAGATAGCCGCTAAAAGCGTTACGGGAGTATTAAAAGTGATCGTATCATTTGTCGTTGTGATAGAGCCGCCTATCTGCGTGCTACCTGCCCCCGATACCGTAAAAGCGCCGTCCAAAGAGAAGATAGAGACTGCTGGGATGAGAAGCGTACCCGCAACTTGTATAGAGGTCGGGCCATTTAAAGCTGTTTGGACAGGGCTTGCAAAGCTAAGGTTATTGCCGACAAAAGAAAAGCCGCTGCTGCCAGATAGAGTCACAGGGCC
>JAFEGE010000004.1 GCA_018240105.1 Verrucomicrobiota bacterium
AATAGTGGCACGTTAACTGTAGGTGTTGGCGTTAATACGAGCGCCTCTGGGAGTTACACACAGACAGGTGGTAGTGTAAGCCTCGGTGGCTCTATCATGACAACGGATCATCCTATTTCTATTGCTGGTGATATCGCACTTACTGGCGCTGTAGAGCTGACAGCTTCGCCTGTTGGTGGTAATATTTCCTTAGGAGGCAGCGTTACAGGAGCAAGGGCGCTTACTTTAGGAAGTGGCACCGGCTCTATTAGTGTCACGGGCGCAATTGGCACAAATGCAACGCCGCTTACAAGTTTGACTATTAACAATGCTAATAACACGACATTACATGATCTTTTTGCGGCGAGCGTTGTCCAAAATGCTGGAACGGGTACGACAACCTTTAATGGTTCGGTTCTAGCTTCTGGCGCCTCTGGGATAAATCTCGTTGGTAGTAACTTTACCTTCCAAAATAGCTTTAGCACAACCTCTGGTCCTCTTTCAGTTACCAATAGCGACACGCTTACCTTTGAAGCTGGTGCTACAGGAACTATTAGCGCTGCTTTATTGCAAAATAGCAGTAGTGGAAACACTGTCTTATCGAGCGCTATTACAGCTGGAGATACTGTTAATTTTTCAGGGGCTCTCTCTGTTGTAGGAACAGGCTCTTTGAATACACAGGCGGCTAATGCTCCGATTGTATTCTCAAGCGCTGTAACGGGGCCTGGCGATCTTACCTTAGTAACGGGAACAGGAGATGTTAGCTTTCTTGCTTCTAGCGGTGTAGGTACGGCTCTTGGCGCTCTTGTAATAACGGAAGCTCGTAATGTAACGACAGAGTCTATGACAGCAGCATCGATAACGCAAACTACTGGCCACGGCGAAACAAAACTTAAAGGCAATATTGTAACAAGTAGCGCCTCTGGTATCAATATCTACGCTGATACCATCACGCTCTTAGGCAATGTGACAGCAAATGGCTCTGGCCCTATCGTTTTAAATAATGGTACCTTGTTAACAACAACAGCCGGTAAAACGATTACAGCGCAAGGTAACTTCTCGCAAACGGGCGCAGGTGGTGTCAATCTTGCTGGTACAATCAGTACAGGCAATCAAAATATTAGCTTTGCCTCTGCGATCATGTTAACAGGAACAACAGCTTTAAATAGCGGCTCTGGTAGCGGCTCTATTAGTTTATCCGGTACTGTTGATGGTACGCAAGCGCTTACCTTGACAGCAGGCACGGGCGATATTTTAGCAACCGGCGTTCTTGGTGGTACAACACCTATCGGCCCTATCGTTGTGAACTCTGTTCATAATAATACCATTAAATCTACTACAGCCTCTTCTGTCAGCCAGCTTGCAGGATCAGGTACGACCACATTAGATGGCGATATAACTACGAATACGCCGCAGGGGATTACCTTGGTTGGTAATCAGTTTGTTCGCTCGGGGGCGATTATCACAACAAATGGTGGTAACTTTGTTGTCACAAATAGCGGCTTAATCACCGGAACTTCGATCAATACCACTTCTATAGATGGCTCTTATACGCAAAATGGCTCTGGTCCGGTAAATTTAGCGGGAACCATCTCTACAAATAACGGTGAGATCTCTTTTGCAGGGCCGATTACCTTGGTTGCCGCAGGAGCTACCTTAAACAGCGGCTCTACAGGCGCCAATATTACCTTAACTAATACAGTTAATGGAGCAAAACCCCTCACTATACAGGCGGGTAACGGAAATATTACGATAACAGCTCCCCTTGGTGCTACAACTGGCCTTACATCTCTCTCTATGACAGGAAACGATATAACGGTTAATAATATTGGTGGCGTAGCGACCGACGGCGTGACCGGTACAACAGCGATCACAGCAGCCTCTAATATCAATTTTACCGGAACCGCTTACACAGCAAATACACAAAACTACGCAGCAACGACAAGATATACGATGGCGGCTGGAAGCGCGATGACCTTTACCTCATCGGGAGATGCGATTACCTTCTCTGGTGGACAGCTCTTTTTAAATACAAATACAAATCTTACGATAAATTCCAGCGGTGGTAGTATCACGACAGGTCCTATTCGCGCCGGTCCTACAAGCCTTAGATCTTTGACTCTTAATGCCGGTAGCGGCGCTCTTCAAGTCACATCGATTGGTAATGCAGGAAATACCCAGTTTGCCTCGAGCTTTCTTACAGGAAGTGATATCACAGTCGGCGATATCATCAGTAGCGCTCTAACTCTTACCCCTTCAGGGACACTCTTCTCTAGCGGTAATATTGTAACCACCAATACACCGCTCCTATTTTCGAGCCCCGTTGTCTTACAGAATTCTAATACCTTCACAACCGGGACTACCGGGGCGAACATTACCTTTAATAATGCGGTTAATAGCGATGTAGCAGGCAGTAGGATTTTAACGCTTGCGGCCGGTGGTGGCGATATCACAGCTGTTGCGGCCATTGGTGGTACTGCAAGTCTCAATCTTTTACAGATCGCCTCTGCCAGAAATGCAACGTTTAATGCGATAACAGCAAACGGTATTGTAGAGGCAGCTGGTAGTGGTACTACAACGTTTAACGGCGTTATTTCGATTACAGATACAACGGGCATCATTTTGACGGGGACTAATTTTACCGTGAATAACACAATCAATACGGTAAGCGGCGCCTCTCTTCAAGTAACAAACAGCGGTCTTTTTACCTTTGCAGGGACAGGGAATTTATCTGGCGGTCTCTTACAGCTAGGGGCAGGGTCGACTCTTCTCTCAGGGAGTGTCACAGCAGGACAGGAGGTAAGTTTTACAGGCCCTGTCTCTCTTACAGGATCGCCTTCTATCGATACAAGCTCTGCCTCGCAGGACATCTTCTTCCTAAATACAGTAGATGGAGGGGGCAATCTGACCCTAAATGCGAATAACGGCAACATTAACTTTAATCAAAATGTGGGAGGGGTAGGCGCTCTTGGCAATCTAACGGTTACGACAACCCATAACGTAAACTCTAAAGGGATTGTTGCTACTTCCATAAATATTCCAAGCGCCTCCGGCACCGTCACTTTTAATGGCACTTTAAATACGAGTGGTAGCTCGGGGCTAACGGTTGTGGCTACAAATATTAATCGTGCCGGCAGCCTTATCACAACGGGTGGCGGCAATGTTGTTATGAAAAACTCCGGTATTTTAACAGAAAATACAGCTAATACAGCGGTCATTTCCGGCTCTTATACACAAGGCGATACAGGTTACTTAGGGCCTGTCTTTTTAGCTGGAAGTATAACTACAAGCAATCATGACATCTCTTTTGGTAGCGCGATTACCCTTACTGGTAGTAGCAGTCTACGGACAGGAGCAGGCCCTGGTGATATTAATCTTGCAGGCTCTGTTAACGGTAATAATAATCTCACTTTAACCGCTGGTAGCGGTAATATCAACATACAAAGTACTCTTGGGGATACAACAAGACTTTTCAATATAACGATTGTCTCAGGAAACGATGTTTCTCTCCAGGCGGTAAGAGCAAGCTCTATTACGCAAAGCAATGGAACAGGGACCACTACCTTTAACGGCTCTCTTGATACAAACGGTGCGACAGGCGTATACATTAAATCGGGTGATATTGTGAGAGGCGCTCTTTGGAATGCAAGTGGCGGGGGCGGCATCACTGTAGAGAACAGCGGCGTTTTCACAAGCACAGCCAGTGGCGGTATTACTTCTAGCGGCGCTTTTCTTCAAACAGGCGCTGGGGCAGCAATCTTAAGTGGTAATATAGCTACTAATAATAGTGCTATAGGCTTTAC
>JAFEGE010000050.1 GCA_018240105.1 Verrucomicrobiota bacterium
CTATGATGCCATTATGGACGCTTGCTGCGATGCTTGGAATCTATTTGTTGATACTCCAAATAAGGTGAAAAATCTTTGCTCAAGATCATGGGCTAATTTATGAATTTATTTTTCGCGAATGGTATTATCTCTCGCACAAGAAGCTCATACGGAAAATCCTACAGCACAAGCCGTACTAGACAGGTTACTCTCTTTACCAATAGATCCGGAAATGGATGAGATAACAGCGGCTCATATTAGAGACTTAAGAGAAGCTGCGCTCCATAAAAAAGCTCTAGCAGCCTTACCCTTTATGGAAAAGGAAGCATAGCCAAAAGTAACGATTAGCGCTACAGCATCGCCACAAAGTCAGGCTCACTTAGTATGGGAACATGAAGCTTTTGTGCTTTGGTGTATTTGGAGCCGCTATCTTCGCCTGCAAGAAGGTAGTCGGTCTCCTTGCTGACAGCAGAGGCAACCTTTCCGCCCCTCTCTTTGATAAGAAGTGAGGCTTCCGAGCGCGAGTAGTTTTGTAAAGTACCGGTCAAAACAAAGGTCTTACCAGAGAAGGCATGGCCAACGGCCTTCTGTTTGAGCTTTTGTGGTGTGACCCCTAAAGAAAGTAAGTCTAAGATCTCTTTTTGGTTCTTTTTGTCAGCTAAAAACTCTAGCACAGCAAGCGCTACTTTCGGACCGATCCCTTCGATAGAGAGAAGATCCTCCTCTTGTAAAGCGGTAAAATTCTCGATAGTCTCTGACCGCTCTGCAAGAAGCTCTGCTGTCCCCTCTCCCACATGCTTGATGCCAAGGGCAAAGATAAAGCGGGCTAGAGTTGGCTTTTTAGAAGCCTCAATCGCAGAGAGAAGGTTGTGGACAGACTTCTCCTTAAACCCCTCAAGAGTCGAAAGCTCCTCTTTTGTAAGCCGGTATATATCACTTATCCGTTTGACAAACCCCTTTTCCATCAATTTGATGGCAACCTTCTCACCTAAATTATCGATATCCATGGCATCTTTAGAGGCAAAGTAGATAATACGGCGAGAGGCCCTTGCAGGACAATCTTCGTTATTACAGCGATGGGCTACTTCCCCTATCTGATGGGTAACAGGGCCTTCACAGATTGGACAGCTTGTAGGCATAACCCACTTTGTAGCTTTATCGCCTCTTTTACTAAAATCCACGGAGACGACTTTGGGGATCACGTCCCCGCCTTTCTCAATGATTACGGTATCTCCAATACGTATATCTTTGCGCTCAATCTCTTCTTCATTGTGAAGAGTGGCTCTCGAGATGGTACTGCCTGCTAAAAGAACGGGCTTTAATTCGGCAACCGGTGTTAATACCCCCGTCCGTCCCACCTGCACGGTAATCTCTTCGATGACAGTAATTGCTTGTTCGGGCGCAAACTTATAGGCAACAGCCCACTTAGGACTCTTCCCTGTAAAGCCAACATGCCTTCTCTCTTTGAGCTCATTTAGCTTAACAACGATCCCATCGATCTCAAAAGGAAAATCTGGCCGCTTCTCCTCAATCTTATGGGCAAAGGCAAGAATATCTTTGACAGAAGAGCCTGTAGAGACAAGATCTTTTGGAAAGCTTGGGAGTCCTAACTTATGTAAAAAAGGTGCTATCTCAGACTGCAGCGTAATTTCACTTGGCGGTTCTACAATATCATAGACAAAGAGAGAGAGCCTGCGCTCTTTAGTCTCACTCGCATCCAAAAGCTTTAAAGAGCCTGATGCCGCATTTCTAGGATTCGCATAGACATCTTCCCCTGCTTCTACTTTAGCAACATTTAGCTCTTGAAAGACAAGCCGTGGCATAAAGACTTCACCGCGGACCTCTAAAAACTCCGGCACCTCTCCCTCTAGTTTTTTTGGTAGATTCTCAATCGTACGGATATTCTCCGTAATGTCATCCCCCTTCTTACCATCGCCACGGGTCACCCCCTGGACAAAATGGCCCTTTTCAAAGCGTAAAGAGACAGCAATCCCATCGATTTTAAGCTCGCTATGAAAGGTCGGTTTTACTCGCTCTAAAAGTCTCTCCATCCTCTCTGTAAAATCTCTAAGCTCTCCCTCTGAATAGGTATTTAATAAAGAGAGCATCGGCTGGGAATGGAGAACCTCTTTGAAGCCGCTCTTCCCATCAGAGGAGACCTTTTGTGTGGGAGATTTTTCAAAGACCCACTCTGGATGAGCTTTTTCAACCTGCTCAATCCTCTTTAGTAGAAGGTCATATTCATAGTCGGAGATGACAGGCTTGGCCTCTACATAGTAGAGCCTATCGTGCTCTAAAGCCTCTGCAATCAGCTGTAAATATTCGTTGTACGTCACAATAGCTTTAGAAATGTAATCCTCGAAGACAAGCCCAGTATAGCGTGCATTCGTGAAAAATAAAAAGAGAAAATCTCTCTTATAACAAGCACCGTTACTAACCCTTTTTGCAAGAGCTCTTCCTTTTTTCAGAATCTAAATCAAAAATACATGGATCATGAAATCAGCCACAAAATGAGTAGCTATTGCGGTCCAAAGGCCTCTAGACCAATAGAGCCAGCCAAACACAACGCCAGCAATCCCATTGAGCACGAGTACTCGAAAAATCTCAAAGGCTGATGGAGAAATAAGTTTAAAAGCTGCTGGCAAATGGCCTATACCAAAAAGCAGAGCGACAAAAATATTCACGCTCCAAAGTATGAACGATCTATTGTTGCTATCTATTCTTAGCCATTTGCCGATGAGAAAATAGACCAGCGTGAAGAGAAAAAGTCTCATTAAAACCTCTTCATTCACCGCTCCATAAAGGGAGGCCAAAGCCCCTGTCCAAAATGGCGGATGAACGCCTAAAAGCAAGGAGCTATTAAAAATTAGCTTATCCGCCACAAAAATTGCCAGCCCGACTAGAATACCAGCGATAAGAGCCGGATAGACTATTTGCTTGAGGAATCGTTTTTTATACAAAGGCGGGAAAGGATGAAGATCCGTTTTTGGCAGAATCTTAAAGCTAATCCAGCATATAAGACCAAAAAATAAAGCTGTTTGAATCGTACCTAAAAGGGCAACTTTCCAAATAGAAACTGTCAAGGGTAATATTTCAAGATGCTGAATATACGGGAGAATAGACCAAAAGCCCAGAATGCATAAAGACCAAAGGAGGATAAACCTCCTTTTATTCGCTGTCGTAATATTCATAGCAAGTCCCCATAACTTTAGAAATGTAATCCTAAAAGGCAAGCCGAGTATAGCGCATTCGTGAAAAATATACCGAGAGTAATTCAAGAATCGGGATGTATAAAAAGAGAAAACCTCTCGTAGTTGATTAGGCTACGACAAAACCTTCTGGAAGGAATGCTCTTAAAGTGCCAGGCATACCTTCTCCCATTTCAAAAATGAACATCTGATTCTCTTTTTCAAAAATCATACCAAGGCTGTGATAAAATGAGAAGGCGCTCCTCGATGGTGTTGTGCACAACCTACATTTTTTTGCTGCGGTAGTAGTCCAATGGCAAATAGCCGCCATTAAAGTTTTGCCAACCCCTTTAGATTGTAAGGCAACGTGTTCATGAGAGATGTGTGCATGCATTTTAATATTCCAAGGTGCAGTTACCATGGCATTTAAATAAACCCGATCTGCTTTTACAGTAACAGCACTCGCTCCTTGGATAGAGCCATCGGTACGACGCTCTAAAATAAACACCGCAATAGAGAGATGGCCTGCTCCAGTATCTAACTGTGCTTTTAATTTTTTAGCTTGCTGGTTTAAAAAAGATAAAACGCTTGCGTAATTGCTGTGCGTCTCACGATCTTCCATAAATTTATCATGGCTAGCACCATCACTATCTTTTTTTAGCCGAGACATCGCAAGACGATTCCCTATTATCTCTCCCCAACCGTTGATTCTAGCTACACATGCATCAACCTGTCCTATATTTTCTAAAAAAGAAACCCTGTAAGGGGAACTTGTTACCACATCACAACTCATAATTATTCCAAAAAACAAGAATTATATATTATTTATTCACACCAATATAAAACAAAATCAAATAAATTAGAATTAAAAAATTATATATAATAATTAAGATTTATTAATAAAAGTAATTCAAATTGAAGGAGCCGCTAATAAAGGCTGTAGTGTTACGCCCCCAAGCCGTAAACCATACGCCCGCAAGAAGACCTAAACTGTCATTGAAATTGTACTCAATAGCCGGGGTAAAGCTAATCTGCTCGGCTGAAGGGAATGCAATAACTGCGGGCTCTCCGGAGGCTAAAACCCCCACATCCCCTGAAAAGCGTATCTTATTTGTATAGATATATTCGGTATCCATAGTGAAGGCCCACTGTTTATTGAAGCTATACTCAAAGCTAAAGATAATCAGAAAGTAGTTGCCAGGGCGGACAGTCCCCTCTGTACCGTAGCCACCTCCGTAGACATTAAAACCTCTAACATCTACAGGGGTGTTAAGGCCGTAGCCAAGGGTGATAAAGGTATTTAAAAAGTGCTCCTGCGGTTTTATAAGCCACGTTTTATTAAAAGTCAGATCGATCTCTGTAATAAAGGTGCCAAGGCCCGTTGCATCCGTGCCAAGCTTAGAGGGCTTTAAATCTTGATAAATACCTGTTGGAAATGTCTCTAACAGGCTTAATTTAACACCGGGAAAATAGACAAAGCGGCACTTGTCGACAAGCTGGATATCAAGCTCCGTGGGGAGATCGCCAAAGTTGATAGAGGACTGATTTTGTGTGATGTTCCAGACAAGCTGTGGTATTATTTGAAACCCCATCCAAGAGTTTAAACCAAAAACCGCAAAGAGCTCAGGGTTGATGCTATAAAAGATAGGCTGTTTGGAAAAGTGCCACTTCTCATTGTAAAAACCAGTATTAGCCGTTGCAAAAAAATAGAGACTAACTGTCGATGCTCCGGCTGGTATACCTTGTAACAAAGGCCCTGTAAGCCAGGGGGCTAAAATCTCTTGCTGGGGTGGGGCTGCAGAGAGCACTCCAAAAGTTAGAAAAAGAAAAACTTTTTTCTTTAGAAATCTAATACCCATAATCGATATTGATCGCTCCCTCGATAAAGGCGAGGCTATTTTTTCCAAAAGCGGTAAACCAAACACCTGCTATGATCCCAAAGTATGGGCTAAAATTATACTCAATAGCCGAGGCAAAGCTAATCTGATGTGAGGCAGGAACGGCTATCTTTGAAAAGCCATCATCTGTTACAACGCCTACATTACCAGAAAATCCGGTCTTTCTAGTGTAGATATATTGACTGTCCATAGCAAAGGACCACCTCTGATTAAAGCTATATTCAAAGCTAAAGGTCCCTGTAAAGTAATTGCCTGGATAGACCTTACCCTTTGTATCATCCCCTCCCCCGTAAGCATTAAAACCCTCTACATGGACTGTTGTATTTATAGTGTAGGCAAGGCTTAAAAATGTAGTTAAAAAGTGTCTCTTGTTTATCTCCCACAGTTGATAAAAAAGGAGATCTAGGTCTGTTGCAAAGGTGCCAAAACCACCTCTATCAACCCTTGTAAAATCAAGCTTTTCGTACTTACCCGTTGGCAAGGTCTCTACAACGGAAAATTTAATGCTCGGGACCCAAGAGTAGCGACATTTTTTAATAAGCTGAAAATCAAACCCAATCAGTAAGTCCCCAAAATGGGCAGCAGATTTTCCTTGGCTAATGTTGTATTGCAGCTGTGGTGTGATCTGGACATCCATCCAAGGCGTTAGACCAAGGACAGCAAAAAGTTGCGGGTTGATTGTATAAAAGGTAGGGTTTGAGAAAAAATGCCAATTACTGTCATAACGCCCTGTATTAGCACCAGCGAAGAGATAGGCATTGATGCTGTAGTGGCCACGGGGGACAACTTCCCCTAAAGGCTCTAATAAAGGACCTGTCAACCATGGCGCTGGCCTCTCCTCTACGTAGGGCTCTACAGCCCATAAGCTTTTTAAAAAAAGCCCAAGGGTAAAAAATCTTACAAAATTTCTCATCTCTTCTCAGGTACTTTAGAGAGTAATTGCTTAATCACCATGATCAAAGGTCCTGTTAAGAGTAAATTCAAGGCAAGCGATGTCATGGCTAACAGCACAACCACTTTGTCTATATGGGTTAAAAGGCCAATTGCCAAAATGAGCACACCAGCCCCTACTTCCCCTCTAGGACACATGGTGAGGGCTAAAGCAAAGCGCTCTCGCATAGTAGCCTCTTTGCGATAACAGAAAAAGGGAAACATCTTTCCTAAATTGGATAAAAAAGTAAGCGCCAAGACGTGCAAAAGTGCCATAGGCACCGTGATCCCTCCGATACTATGAGCTCCCTCTATCTTTATAGGAGGCATAGAGAAGCCAACCAAAAATATAAAAAGCCCTGTGATGAACCATTTAGCGATCTTCTCTCCCCCTTTTTCGAAGAAGTGGTGGATATTTCTTATTCTCTTTGGGTAGGCAAGAATGGTACCAAGGGCAAAGGCAGGCAAAAGTATTTCAATCTGAATAGGCAAAATAGCCTCTATGTGATCGGTAACGATAAATATTGTCTCACATATCCCGGCAATCAAAAAGGCGTAGAGTAAAACCCAGTACCAATTAAGCGGCAAGCGAAAGACGTGGCTCTTTTTCCAAATCAAATAGAGAAGAGTCGAAATGAGTAAGATCATCACAACCGATTCTGCATGAAACCCTACAATAAACATCTTGATCGGAATAAGAAAAAGAATCGTATCCAAGTCATCAAAGATGATAAGAGTCCTCGCCTTTTTAAAGACCCAGGTGTTTTCCAAACCTGCGGCCGTAAACATAGCAAACAAAACCCCTGTGGCTGTCGGTGAAGCAAAGCGAGCCAACAGTAGCGCATCCGTCCAAATAGCAAATCTTGGCACTTCGCTCCCATGATTAAAGGCATAGACAAAATAGAGTGTACAGAAGATCCAAGGAAGCCCTGCTGCCGTTGCGGCGACAAAGTAGTCCCACCCATACTTACCCATATTGGAACGATCAATTGAAAACTCCGCCCCCACATGGATCATGATAAAAGCTAAGAAGACAAGGTTTATGTTTCTTATAACAAAGACAAGACTTCTTCTAATCTCCTCGTCTAAAAACACAAGCATTTGCGAGGAGACAAGCCCTAAAAGGAGTAGTACAGAAAATAGAATGATTCTCTTCAAACAATCTCTTTATACCCAAATGAACTCAAAAATTGTTTTTTGACTTCACTGTTACTTCGTAAATTTTAATCCGCTTCAACTCGCCCTGTGGTCCACAGGGGCTCGTTTCAGCGCCAACAAAGTTTGATTAAAATTTACGGGTACCATTTTGCCAAAATTCCAATTTTTGAACCCACTTGGGTATATATTTTTACCTCAACCTACCAAAAGCCCATTTTCAAGTAACCACAAATTCTATGCGCTTAAAAGCAGGCTAAAGCATAATAATATTGCAACACATGTAAGGCCTTATGAAATTCTCTTCAAAAAAATTCTTTTTTGTACGCCATGCAGAGTCTCTTTGGAACGCACAAAATCTTTGTCAGGGAAGGGCCGACATTGACATTAGCCCAAAAGGCTTAAACGACGCCAGAGCATTTGCAAAACAGGTTGCAAAGATGCCGATCTATCAAATCTTCACCTCTCCCCTTAAAAGAGCTCTTCATACAGCGACTATTATTAAAGAGTATCATCCGGAGGCCGGGTTTTCGATACTAGAAGAATTATCGGAGAGAGATTGGGGCTCTTTAACAGGCATGCCTAGCGAAGAAATGTATCGAATTGAAACTTTAGAAGAAAAAGAGTTAGAGCCTCTCCTAGACCCATCGATCGAATCGCGTAAAGCTTTACAAGAACGCGTTACACAAGGATTGCATAAAGCCTTCGAAAAACATGAAGAGCCTTTATTAGTATCGCATGGAAGATTATTTGTTACCCTTTGCGAAGTGCTAGGGACCCCTTTGATAAGACAAATTCCTAACCTCTCTCTCATAGAGTTCACTTATATCTCAGGCCAATGGCACATGAGATCAATCGAATAACCTCTCGCCACTATGATTTCTCGCGGCGATACGCCGCCCTTTTAGTAGTAGATGAGGTAAGGGCGATCCAGGTAGGTCTCATCGAAGAAGTAGAGAAGGAAGAAGTAGTAGCTTCCTAGGTTAAAGCTCGATGAGTCAAATCCCGGCACGGCAAAGGGAAATAGCAAAGTCGGTGATGGAGGAGGGCCTGGAGGAGCTGGAGGGCTAGGAGGTGGAGGGGGCGGCACGGAGCAATCTTTGATAACAACCCCATTAAAGACGATCTTACAAGGTGGGTTAGAGAGGATGATCTGTACCGTATTATCGATACTTGTCCCATCAAAGCTTGCCAAGCTTGCGGTACTACTATCTGCACCGGCAAATATCTGATTGGATGTATTGACTAGGATTGGACTTGCAAGAGTTCCAACGTCACCATGCAGAGCATTAAAAGAGGCCGTGTTTAGAGAGTTAATGGCAACTTGGCCTGCTTGGTTTAAAATATAGCCCGTTGCCACAAAATCTGTGTTCACAGCTTCGATAGGACCGACAAAGCGGATTTGTCCACCCTGCACCATCACATTGTTAATCTTACCAGGGCCGTCTATCGTTTCCATAAACGCTGTTCCGGTGCCAGTGTCGATGGTGATGTTTTCAAAATCACTTCCTGTAAAGCTTGCGTAGGTAAAATTACCACCGTTTGTTGTTACAGAGATATCAGACTGTGGTGTAAGCAGGACAGGGCTATGGAAGGTAATCGCTCCTGTTGCAGTAAATCGCATGAGGGCGCCATTATTTAAATTGATCATAGTGCCAGCTGTGTAGTCTTGGCTTAAGGCTGTGTAATTGGCATTTGAAAGGTTTAAATTGTTACTTGCATTCAATACCAAAGGCCCTGTGACACCTAGACTTATTGTCCCTATCCCATTTAAAGAAATATCACTTCCCGTGATCGTTAGACTTTGTAAGGGAGTTGCCAAAGAGACGCTGCTAACGAAGGTCACATCACCTGCACCCGCATTGATAGAGAGGCTATGGCTACCCTCTACATCGCTCTGTATCGTCACATCGCCACCACCCGTTGTGATGGTAAAGTTACCAATTAAAAGAAGAGAGCCTTCGAAATCAACCGTTTGATTATTTGTTGTAAGGGTGCCGACAGCCTCTACACCACCCATACCAGACTGCAGAAAGGGGCCGTCTAAATTGAAAGCTTTGCCAACTGTCATCGTTACAGTCCCGCTATTGTTGATAGTGAGAGCGCCGCCATTAGTAGTTGTGACATTATCACCAAAAAGGAAATCTTTACCCTGTAAAGAGATCCC
>JAFEGE010000051.1 GCA_018240105.1 Verrucomicrobiota bacterium
AGAGTCCGGTTAAGTTAAATAGCGTAAGAGGTAGAGGGAATTTGGCTTGATAACTCTTGTTCTTTTCTTTTTCGTGCATAAGAACAAAGAGTTCTGTTTTTGTAAGTTTGGTGTTTTTATCGGTAGTCGCTATTAAAGCAAAGATAAGGGAGAAGGAAAAAACAACCTGTATGCCCATAGGCATTAGTAAATAGGGTAGAGCATCTGGATTTTGTAATAGCGTCTTTATGGTAGTCGCGTCTGGGAGTTTACTCTTGATGTTTTGTGGTAGCTTTTCTATCAGCTTCTTTATGTCATCTTCTGTTAGCTTGCTCGAGTCGTTTAAGAGGGTTTTTATCTCATCAAGAGGTAGGCCTGCGGGCAGACTTTTTTTGGGAATACTGTCTATCAGAGTGTTTATAGCTTTCTTAGGTAGATCTTTTATTAAATTTACAGTTTTTGTGATAGCTTGGGTTTTGATAATCGTAGAAGTTGTTGGGTCAATAGCGAAAGGGAGGGGTTCTTGTTTAGTAAGAGATGTAAAAGATCCTTCTACAGGAATGATTTTGTTCTTGTCATCTGATACATAGATAACAGCGGTAGCATCATCTTTTTTAGCGCCTGTTATAGTGTTTATAGAAAAAACCTTAGAAGCTTCGAATAGCTCGAGGGCTTTTACGTTGATGATGGGAGGGGTTGCGGCATCTTCTATCTTGAATTGCGCGAGGAAACGTTTTTTTTGTTGGTTTAATAAAATGTAAGTACTCTCGTAATTTGTCATAAATTTGCTCTTTTTATTTTATAATTTTATCGGTAGGCCTAGGGCAAAGGGTGTGATATGCGATACCGGGATATTAGAAGAGATCGGTATCAGAGCAGGTATGGGCTCTTTTGCAACTTCGATAAGGTGGGCCATTTTAAGACCAAAGGTCTTTTCATTTTTACCCTCTGCGACTATCGCTATATAGAGAGCATTTTTTGTTAAACTAAGGCTGTAGGGATACTCAGAAAGAGAGATCCGTTTAATCGGGGGGCTCTCTTCCTTTAAATCTTCATTTTTACAGATAAGAATTTCACCTTGTGTGGTTGCAGGATCTTGCAGCGCGATAAAAGAGAAGGCGTTGTTTCCAACGATCTTGATAGCTTTTTTACCTTGGCTATAGGGTAATAAAATGGTGTGGGTGGTTGCTTTTTTCTTATTAGGAAGGGGGGTAAGATGTAGCTTTGCTTCTTTATCCTTACTGCTTGTGGTCACAAAGAGAACTTTTTTAATCAGGGCTAAAGAGGTTGCCTTCTCTCCAGAGGCAAGCGGTATCGTAAAAGAGAAAAACTCTTTGCTAACTTTTTTGACAAACTCTGTAATATCTTCTTTAGATAGGGTGCCAAGAGCCATGCGGAGTGTAAGATCTGTAGTTTTTTGATTTTCTAAAAAGAGTCTTTCAAAATCCCAGCCAATAACCTTTGCATCACCCTTCCCATCTTTGCCTAAAAGGCAAAGAGAGGTGCCCTCTACCGCCAGGGCCTCTACTTCTAAGAGGTCTTTTGGTAACTCTACCTTTCCTTCCCATAGCTTTGTATTAGCTGTTTGATCTTGTATAACGAGAGATAGACTGTTTGGCTCCAAAGCAAAGAGTGCGGCAAAAGACTTATTGCCAAAGGTTTTATAGATAATGGCTAGATCGATAAAATGGGCTGTAGAAGAGCTTTTATCTAAGGGCAAGGCGCTTAAAGTAAAGCTTGCAGCCGTCTTGTTAAAGCTTATGATCTCTTTTTTTCTGCTATCAGAGATATAGACAAGAGGCTCTCCATTGGAAGAGGTAACGCCCGCCATACAAGTTAAGATAAGGTCTTTATTTTCTTTGCGGAGTGTTAGGAGCTGGCTTCCTTTTAAAGCTGGCGTATTTGTGTCGATGCAAAATTCTGTGATACTAGTGATGAGGGGTTCATCCCTAGAAGGCTTGTAGTGAATGAGATTATATATACAGTCATAATTATACATTCTTATTTTCACTGATTAAAATAATTATTTTTAATAATAACATGAAATAGAATTTAAGCGAGCTGTATAAGACAGGCTTCTGGAGAAGCTAAAAGAGCTGTTGGCGCTGTTAAAAAGAGTTGGCCAATCGTTTTAATACGATTATGGAGAAGCTCTTGGCGCGTTGGATCTAAATGAACGCCAAAGTCGTCGAGAAGAAAAAGGGGAGAGGTAAAGAGGCTTGCCTCTGCAATCTTTACCGCTGCAATGAAGGATCTTTTTTGCCCCTCACTTGCGTAGGTTTTAGCAGGTTTATTGTTAAGAAGAAGGGTGAAATCATCGCGATGTGAGCCTAGAAGTGTATAGCCGACCGCAAACTCTCTTGGACGCATCTTCTCCCAAAGAAGAGGAGAGACTTCGCCATTGGGGGAGGGCTCATAGGTAATACGGGGGATCTCCTCTCTTTTTTGGAGATGCACATACTCTTCATGCAGTTTAGCTTCAATGTTTTGAAGAAGGGTCTTTCTTTTCTCTAAAAGCGCTGTTGTTGCCTTAGCAAGAAGCATCTCCCACAAGGATAGGGTAGAAGTTTGTTTAGCTCGTAAAAGGGCGTTTCTTTGGGCGAGCGCTTTTGTGTAATTAGCAAGCTCTTGTAGGTAAGAGTTACTTAGCTGCGCTAAGTGGATATTAAGAAAGCGGCGGCGCTCCTTTGGACTTCGTTCGATGAGAGCGATATCGGAGGGGGCATAAAATACGGAGGGAAGAAGTCCTAAAAGAGAGAGCAGCCCCGGTAGGCGGGTCTCATTGTGCCAAACCTCTTTGATATCGGGGCCGATTACGATCCTGATTTTTTCTTCGATGCCATGAGAGGAGAGAATGGCTTCTATCACAAAGTGGGACTTGCCGTATTGAACTGCTTCTAAAAGATTTTGAGTACGGTGCGATTTGCCTGTACTCAGGATGGCGATCGCCTCAAGAGCTGTTGTCTTACCGGCTCCATTCGGACCGATAAACCAATTCTCTTTAGGCGAAAAGGAGAACTCTGCCTCTTCCAGATTACGGAAATTTCTTAAAAAGAGCTTTTTAAGAAAAATCATTCTGTTGCAAGCCGCATCGGCATCAAGATGAATTGCGAGTCAGAAGTATCTGTGATCGAGCCTGGGTGAAAAGAGTCTATAATACCAAAGGTGACCGTTTCATCTTTAGAGTGGCGGAGGATGTCGATAAAAAAGTGGGGATGGAAGGCGATCTCTAACTTATTTTCATGATAATCAACTGGCATCTGGACGTTACCTTCGCCAACTTTACTGTTCATGGCTTGCAGGGCTAACTCCCCCTCATTGAGGGTTAGCTTTACAGAGGGTGTCACATCGGAGGTGAAGAGAGATACTTGTTTTAAGAGGGTTAAGAGCTCTTCGCGGTGAAGGTTTACAGTGC
>JAFEGE010000052.1 GCA_018240105.1 Verrucomicrobiota bacterium
AGTTGATTGCTTTGACGCTGGGTGGAAGCCTCTTGTAGGTTCGTCTTTGGTCGGTTAAAAGAGGTTGATTTAACAATCTCTCTAAATAGGGGGTATTTAAGAGCTTCTCGCGTCAAAATAGCCATATCATAAGCCGAGGTGATATGGTTTTCATCAAAGAGCCCATGAGGATTTGTGAAATGCGTAGAGATGCAGCCTAAAGAAGTTGCCATCTCATTCATCTCAGCAACAAAGGTTGAAATATTGCCAGAGACGTGCTCTGCTAAAACATTACAGGCATCATTACCAGAGCAGATAAGGGCTCCTTTTAATAGATCGGTAAGAGAGATCATCTCACGATACTTAAGGTTTATGCTAGAGCCATCATTTTCAAGTGTATAAGAGGGAAGGTTTTGTTTGTGCTTTACCTCTTGGGAGACGTGCTTTAAACTCTCAAGAGAAGAGACACATATGTCATTAAGATGCTCTTCGCTTGTTTTGAGGATATATAAAGCTGTTACTATCTTTGTTGTAGAGGCAGGATAGACGGGATCATGCGCTCTTTTTTCGAAAAGAACAGCGCCCGTATCTGCGTTCATTAAGATCGCATTCGGTGTTGTGATAGAGACATCTAAAGCAAAAAGAGATACGCTAAAAAAGGAGCTGAGAATAAAAAGAAGTAGCTTGTCCACAGATCCTATCATAGGGCAGTGGTTAGCTTCTCGTCAAGACAGAGGCAAAAAAGCCGTCCATACCTTTTGGTTTTGGAAAACTTTTAAAGGAAGATTGCTCTTTTAAGCCATAGGTAGAGAGGAAGAGCGCAACCTGTTCTTCGTTCTCTTCAGGAAATACACTGCAAGTTGCATAGACTAGAGAGCCTTGGGGGTGTAAATAAGCAAGGGCCTCTCTCATAATCTCTTGCTGCGTTTTAATAAGGCCTTGGAGCATCTCTTCTGTAAATTTCCACTTCTGATCCGGATTGCGCCGCCAAGTTCCTGAACCAGAGCAAGGAACATCGATAATAATCCAATGCATACGATTTTTTAGACGGGCTAAATCTTTAACCGTAGTTACGATCTGTGCATTTTGAATGCCGGCTCTTTTTAAACGTAGTTTGGCAGACGCAAGAGATTTTTCTCGCACATCGTAGAGATAGATCTGGCCTTTCTTTTGAAGACGGTCAGCAAACCCAAGGGTCTTACCTCCGGCACCTGCGCAAAAATCTAATACGGAGTCGCCGGGTTTGGCACCAACCATGTAAGAGACGAGTTGGCTTGCCTCATCCTGAATCTCAAAAAGCCCCTTTTGAAACTCTGTAAGAGTTGTAAAGTTAATCTTTTCATGAAAGGTGATCCCTCTTTCTGACTCTTTACATACAGAGACATCATACCGCTCTTTCCAACCGTGAAAAAGAGCTTCTCTGGTTGTCTTTAAAAGATTTACTCTAACTGTTGTAGGGCCAGGCTCATTCGTTGCTTTACAAAAGGCAAGCGCCTTTTCTTTGCCTAAAGAGGCAACAAGTTTATCAAACAATTCTTTTGGAAAAGAGACTTTTTCATGATCTTCTAAGGGAGCCCTTCCATTTGAAAAATCCCAATCTAAAGACTCTAAAAGAGCAAGGCGACTCTCCCATGAGGGGTTACTATCGAGTTCAGCATCAAGACGCCCCTTCCATCGAACCATACCATAAATGACCTCTGCAATTATTTTTCGTTCTTTAGATCCGAGGGTTTTATTGGCTCTAAAGTATTTATTTAAGATAAGATCCAGAGGTCTTGCTTTATGGGTTTCTAAAAGAGAAAGGATCTTTAAGATGTGTGCTTTTTGAAAGTTTGATATCATAATGCATAAAATTTAGCACATTTAATGAATTATTGGATATATAAGGAATTATGAGCGTTGGAGCATATATATTAGCGGGATTGGGTAGAATCCTACTCAGTTTAATTTTTATTGTACTGGGGATCTCTGCTATTTTTCATTGGGAGGCGTCGGAGGCAACCCTTGCCTCTGTTCTTTCTAATTGGGAGCTGTATACGGGCAATATGGAAGAGGCCGGGAATCTTTTTCCTTTTTTGCTCTCCTCCATTCGTGTTTGGATGGTTCTTGGCGTTAGCTTGCAACTCTTAGGTGGTTTTCTTGTTTTTTGTAGCATACGTGTGCGTCTAGGGGCTTTTCTCTTACTTGCTTACTTAGTGCCGGCAACTATTTTATACCACCATTTCTGGTTTTTAGATGGGCAAGCGATGGAGCGCTCTTTAGTCTTATTTCTTAAAAATTTCTCTATTATAGGAGGCCTTGCTGTCGTATTAGGCATGGGTAAGGGCGTTGTGGGAGACGGAGGAGCTTCAAAGAGTGGCAAAGCTGCTGATAGCAAAACCAGCAAAAGGTAATTCTTTAGTAAATAGGGGGCTTTATTTCTCCTTTTTTCTCGGGACTAGTTTGTTAGTTGCCTTTGGGCAGCCAGATCGTCATCCTATTTTTTGTTTATTAACCTATCTTTTTGGGTATAGCGGAGGTTTTTACCTCTTATCTCAGGTTAAAGTAAAAAAGAGTCGCTTTATTTTAGCATTTCTTTGGTTTGCTCTTGTATCGCTATGGCAGCTCTCTTGGCTGGCAGCAACCCATTATCATGGCCTTCTTATTTTATCTATCTACTTTTTGGTGGTTTTTCTCTTTGCTATCCAGTTTGCTTTTGTCTCTCTCCTCTTTTCTTCAGACAGCAGACTCCAGATAGGGAGAGGCCTTGCCATAGCTTCTCTATGGTCTATTTTAGAGTGGAGTCGTCTCTACTATCTATGCGGGTTTCCCTTTAATCCGGTAGGTCTTGTAATGACTTTTTCTATTTATCCGCTACAGTGGGCCTCTCTTTTTGGTGTTTATGGCCTCTCTTTTTGGGTTTTTTTTACTTCTTACATGGGTGCTATTGCTAGTAGAAAACGATCGATTTTGGGGTTATTCTTATGGGCTTTACTGCTTTTTGTACCCTTTGGTTTTGGAGGAGCGCAACTATATCTCCATAAAGAGATGAATTTGCAGCCTAAAGAGCTCTCTGTTGTTCTTGTACAAACTGGGTTAAAAGAGGAAGAAAAGTGGCACTTTCCAGAGCAAGAGCATAAATGTATCCAACCGGTAGAGCAGTGGGCTAAGATATTTCAGTATGTAGGAGCCCATGCAGCAGAAAAGATTGATCTTATCGTTTTGCCAGAGGTAGCAGTACCGGGAGAGGCGTATGGCTATCTTATTCCCTTTGATGCTGTGGGAGAAAAAGTTATTCGTAAAAAAGAGAGGCTTCCTCCTCTAGCAGCTCCTTTTGCTCGTAAAAACGCTGATAACAAATGGTTTGTAAGCAATGCTTACATGGCGCAGGCGCTCTCTAATCTTTATGGTAGTGAAGTTGTGATTGGCCTTTTAGAGCACGTATCAGAAAAGCAAGTCCAATACAATTCAGCCTTTCATTTTATGCCGTTTCAGCAAAAAGGTACTCGCTATGATAAAAGGGTGCTCGTCCCTCTTTCAGAGTACATGCCTTTGCCATTTTTTCG
>JAFEGE010000053.1 GCA_018240105.1 Verrucomicrobiota bacterium
CATCGTACAAGCAAGGCCAGCTAGACCTCCGCCGATAACAACAACTTCTTTTTCAATATTTGAGGTTGATGAAATAGGTCCCCCAAATGGACATCATACCTAAAAATCCGACAACAAACATGAGGCCTAAACAAAAAGTCATGGTCTTTGTATGCGATTTTCTAGATAAAATTAGCCCCCATGTAATGAGAAAGGTCCATAAACCATTAAAACCATGGAAGACCGCAGCCGCTACAAAAATAGAGTATAAAATGCACATCGTAATGCTTTGAAAGGTTTGGCGCACACTTAAAAGCTCTAAACTTCCAAAACTTGAAGAGACCGCCATGACTTCATTCTCTTTTAACTTGCGGCTCTCAAGGCCACGGATATGATCTTGCAAGGCCTGAAACCCTTGTAAACTTTGATAGCTATGGTCTAATTCGGAATTATAGCCGCCTTCCTCTTCAGGAAAGACCTCTTGCTGAATTTCCACAATCCGCTCTTTAACCATGCCCATCTTGTATTCTTGTTTTAAAAGACGGTTTTTCTCTCTCATAATGGCTTTGCGATCGAACAATTTAACGCCGAGGCGATCAGCCACTGGATATAGTCCAGGATCCACAACAAGTTTTAAATAGTAATAAGGTTTTCCAGCTTGCTTAAACTTATAGGGATAATCTAAAAAGCGCATTTGAACAACGTGCAAAATCAAACCTACCAGAAGAATCCAAGCCGTGTAGCGCTGCCATGAGTAAGCACGATTACGTTTATATTTTAAAAGCGGCGTTGAGCCATCAGAGACATAGGCGTTAGATTTAGAGCTCATCATGTAGTAGACGCCCCAAACCATGTGGTAGACAATCGGGATCCCTAATAGAACCATCTCTATGACAGGTAAGTAAGGGATATTTCTTAAGAAATCAACGCTGTGAACAAACCAATAGCCATCATCACCAAAAAAGAGTGCGGCTTGTGAATTTGTAAAGAGATGCTCTGCCAAAAAAATAAGAAACCAGAGCCCCATGAGTGAGTGCATTCTTTTCCAAACAAACTCTTTAGGAATCGAAGCCATTCTAATTGCAGAAGTCGCCATTTCCGTATGCCTTCACATTTTGTACGGAGGTGGAATATACCATTTTTTAAGATGGATACTCAAGTGAATTCAAAAATTGGTATTTTGGCAAAAGCAGAACTTACAATTTGGACCAGATGAAATCGACGCTAAAGCGAGCCCCTATAGAATATAGGGCGAGCTGCAGCGGGTACAAATTTTAAGATTCTGGTGCAGCCAAAGGCCAGTTTTTGAGTTTATTTGAGTATCAATTCAAGTGAATTCAAAAATTGGTATTTTGGCAAAAGCAGAACTTACATTTTGGACCATTTGTCACGATAACAAATCGAGCCTTTGATGTAGCCTCTCTTCAAAAACCTTACTTTCAGCTAATACTACGCTTAAGGCTCTTCTCATAGAGGGATCTAAAGAGACAATACCGGGATGCGAAAAAAGCTGTTCTATCGCAGATTTTTTTAACAAAGTGATTTCTAATCGCTCTTCTAATTCTTGAACTCTCGCAGTATCAACCGAAAAAAACGGCGCTCTTTCTTCTTTTTGACAAAGAGCTAAAAGATTTCCCATCGCCTCTAGCGCTTCTTCTTTTTTGATTGCTTCTCCGTAAGGAATTCCAATGTGATCAAGACTGTAGGTACAATCCATTATTTGTCGGCCTACAGCTTCTGTGTTTAAACCATTATCTCTGCCTAGCGCTCTATGAATTCGATCTTGTAAAGCGTAGATTCTCTCTTTTTCTGGATGCTCTTTCGTTAGCGTTTTTATTCTGTCGACTAAAGCTTTAATGTCTCCTCCTAAAGCCTCTATTGCTAAAGGCAGTTCTAGCTCTAAAACTCGCCTTGCCTCTAAAAAAGTGGTATCTCTTCCTCTTAAATCTTCTTCTGAAGCGGCTCTAGAACATCTTGGTAAAACCTCATCTCGGCTAATATGACAAACAGGTCCTATAAAAGAATCAGACTTAGTTGCAATAGGGGAAACCATGGATCGCTCTTTTTTAAAACTACGTATATATTATTATAAATTTTTTTAAAAAATAAGGATTTATAATGCGTTAAAAATCAATGAGCTATGTTTATTTTTATTAAAGAATTCGGAAAAAAGAGAGGCTGTTTTTAACCGTCTCTTGGCACACCGTTTCCAAGGAAACGCCATGAACTTTAGCAACTTCGCTTGCTGTTTCTCGAATAAAAGCAGGCTCATTACGTGCTCCGCGCTCTTTTTGAGGCGCTAGATACGGCGCATCTGTCTCTATCAAGAGACGATCAAGGGGTACATTTTGTAGAGTCTTACGCAAATCTTCCGACTTTTTAAAAGTGACAATCCCACTAAATGAGATCATCCAGCCCAAAGAGAGAACTTGCTGTGCCTCAAGAGTCGTTCCTGTAAAACAGTGTAAGACAGCTCGAACTGGCTTCTCTTCTCTTGCAAGGGCAAATAGATCAGAAAAAGCATTTCGACAGTGGATAATAACCGGTAGATCGAGTCTATGTGCTAACTGAAAATAGCTTCGGCAAAAATGCTTTTGTAAATCTCTTGGAGAATGCTCATAGTAGTAATCAAGACCCGTCTCTCCTATAGCGACCAGCTCTCCTTTTTCAGCAGCTTTTGTAAAATAGGGTAAATCTACCTCTCCAAGTTCTTTTACATCATGCGGTGTTGTAGCTGCTGCATTAAAAATATTTTGTGGATATTTCTGCCTTAAAGAGAGGCCTCTTTCTAAGGCTTTTTGACTCGTGTTAATGTTGACAATCTTTGTTACACCTTCGTTGAAGGCCCGTACAAGGATCTCCTCTATACAGGGATAAAGTTCATCATCAGTAAGATGAGCATGCGAATCGATCTTGACAAATGGGGGAGAAGTCATGTATGAATTTTCTAAGTATTATGTTTATGGCAACATCTGTTCTTTTTACAGCTTTTATTTCGTCAGACTTCTTAGGTAAGCTTCTTTTTGTAGCTCTACTTGCGCTATCTCTTACTACATGGTTTGTCTTACTGCACAAAGTCTGGCTTTTTAAACATGTTCGCAAAGAATCCTATAAGTTGCAAGAGGTGATCTTAGAGAGAAAAGATATCGTTTTGCACATCCCCAAA
>JAFEGE010000054.1 GCA_018240105.1 Verrucomicrobiota bacterium
CACAAAAGTGGCAAAGCACATCCGAGAGGCGATAACGCTCTCTATTTCTGTCTTACCACCAGATTTAAATGAATCTAGAGACCATTTTGTGCCGACTGCAAAGGGGATTCGTTTTGCGTTAACGGCTATTAAAGGCGTTGGTCGCGGTGTTGTAGAGGCGATAATAGAGGAGCGCAAAGCAAGGGGCGCTTTTATCTCTCTACACCAGTTCTTAGACAGAATAGATCTTACAAGTGTCGGTAAAAAAACTGTAGAACAGCTGATTGCTGCGGGCTCATTTGATTTTACAGGCTGGGATAGGGGAGAGCTCCTTACTTATTTAGAGACAGAGTTTGAAGGGCTTTGTAAGAAAAAAAAGGAAAAAGCTCTCGGTATTTTAGACCTTTTTGGTGGAAAAGAGTCTTCTTTAGGGACGCGGCCAACAGAGGCTAAGAAGATAGAGTTTTTAGAGATCTTGCGCCGTGAAAAAGAGCTTCTTGGTTTTTTTGTCACGGGCCATCCTCTAGACAGTTACAAAGAGACTCTTGCAAAGCTTGAAACCACATCGCTCGATAGTTTAGAGGCGCTTGCCGATAAAACTCTTGTCAAGGTTGCTTTCGTTCTAGATACAATCCAAGTAAAGGTTGCTAGCAAAACGCAAAAGAAATTTGCTATTTTAAGTATTAGCGATGGCTTAGAGCGGTTTGAGCTACCTATCTGGTCTGATCTTTTTGAGGCTAAGGGAAAGATTCTTATTGAAAATGCGCTTATTTTAGCCGTTCTTCAAGTTGAAAAAAAAGAAAATGCCATGCGTCTTAGCTGTAAAGAGTGTGTTGATCTTGTGCAATTAGATGATCCAGGACTTCTCGCCTTTCAGAAAATGTATACCCAAAGGGTCAATAGCGAGCAAAAAAGATCTGTCCAACAGGAAAAAAAGATGAATAGCGAAGAAAAAAAACAAGACAAGGTTATCCGCGTCCAGCTCAGCATGGAAAGAGTTACCATGAAGGCTATTTTAGAAATCAAAAAACTTCTAGCGGACCATCCCGGCGTAGAAAAGAGTGTTCTTGCCTTTCAACACGAAGAAAAAACTGTGGGCCTTATCACCATAGATGGGATCAAGGCAGAGGCGATCTTGCGAGAGAAAATCATAAAGCTTCCCTACGCTGTGGCGTGTGAGATAGTAGACGCCTAATATACCCAAGTGAACTCAAAAATTGGTCTTTGGCTTCACCAGAATCTTAAAATTTGCACCCGCTGCACCTCGCCCTATGTCCCATAGCGGCTCGCTTTAGCGATGATTTCATCTGGTGCAAATTTTAAGTTCTGCTTTTGCCAAAATTCCAATTTTTGAAGTTACTTGGGTATACCAAGGCATAGCAATTAAAAGTTTTAATTCGGTCTATGGAAAGGGACTTGCCATAAAGTGGGTTAAGGAGGTATCTTGGAGGCATGAAAAATACAATCCTCACTTCCTTTCTTTTATTAGGAGCTCTCTCGGCTGTAGAAGAGAAGCTTTCGCCGCAAGATACTTACGACCGTACTTTGGATGCTTATCAGCAGAAAAAGTGGAAAGAGGTTGTAACCTATGCTAAAGATCTTTTAGATAATCAAGAAGCAGCTGGTTCACCATATCTTGCTGATCTCACGTTTTATACAGGGGTCGCCTACTTTCATAGAGAAGATTACGATTTAGCCAATGAATATTTTTCCATGTTTTTAGCGAAACATGCGACACCGAAATTTTTTGAAGAAGCGGTTGTCTATAAATATAAGATTGCAGAAAAGTTTGAAACCGGCGCAAAAAAACACATCTTTGGTTCTGAAAAGTTGCCAAAGTGGGTTGCTGCATGGGAAGAAGCTTATACGCTATATGATGAAGTTATCAATACGCTCCCGCGCCATGAAGTTGCAGCTTCTGCTCTTTTCCATAAAGGTGGCATGCTCTGGAAAGAGGCTAAATATAAAGAGAGCGTAGATGCTTTTCAAATGCTTATCAGAAGATTTTCAAAACATCCGTTAGCACCAGAGAGCTATCTTCTTATCGGTGAAGTCTATTTAGAAGAGAGCGAAAGAGAATTTCCAGATCGCGATCTTTTAGAGCAGGCTCGTCTAAATTACAAAAAATTCACTCTAGATTTCCCAGGAGAGAAGCGTTTAGCGGAAGGATCAGCAAAGCTGCGCGCTATGGTTGATCGTTATGCAAGAGATCTTTGGGAATCGGCCTCTTTTTTTGAGAAAAAAGGAAAGGTTGCCTCTGCTGTTCTCTATTACCAAAGCATTGTGCAAAAGTATCCAGAGTCGCAGTATGCTGAAGAGGCTTTGAAGTCTTTAGAGAAACTCAAGCAGAAACATCCGCAAGTTACAGAAGATGCTGATGGCGAGAAAGTCTCCACGTAATCTGTGGGTTTTTCTAATTTTTGCTATTCTTACCGGTTGTGGTTATCATACCACTTTATCTAAAGAAGAGCCTCTTACCCTCTCTATCCCTCTTATCGCAAATGATGAAGAGGGGTATCTTCGCAATTTTTTAGCAAAAGAGCTTACCTCTACTGGCGCCTTTATCTACACATCAGGCGCCTGTCGTTATCAGCTTGTAGTAGAGGTTTTACAAGATAAAGTAGATACAGTCGGCTACAGCTGGGATAAAACACCACTCGAAGGTGATAGAGAAAAAAGGCTCTATCCAAGTGAAGAGAGGCGTGTTGTCCAAGCAAAAGTGCGTATTTTAGATACCGATACCGATAAAGATCGCCTGCCCCCCTTTTTAGTCACTTCTCGCGCCCAATTTGATTTTGTGAATCCCACCGTTTTGGAAAATATAGAATTTGTAGATCTCACAGGAGAAAAATCGACTGTTTTACAATTTTCTCAAGGCCAATTAGATTCGCAAGAGGGGGGAAGAGATGCCTCTTATAGGCCTCTTTATAAAGATTTAGCCTCTCGTATTGTAGGAAAACTCTTTCTACAGTATAAATAGACTCATGGAAGTCTCTCGTCTTTTTTTTGCAAATCTCTCAGAATTTGACTCTATGATGCAGTGGGTTAGAGGTCACTTAAGAGCTCTTGTTAAGGATTCTAGTTTCATTAAACAGTTTGAACTTGCTGTAGAAGAGGCCTTAGTGAATATCATCACATACGCCTATTCCCATCCGCCAGGCTCTATCAAAATTTCTTACGCTTTTGAAAAAGAGAGTGGGAAAATTTCGATCACTTTACAAGATGAAGGGGTTCCTTTTAACCCTTTAGAAGTCTCTGAGCCTATAAAAAAAAACCAATTAGAAGAATGTACCGAGGGTGGTTTTGGTATTTTCTTTATGCGTAAAATGACGGACTCTATTCTTTATGAAAGGGTTGGTGAGTCGAACGTCTTAGTTCTTACAAAACAGCTATAAAAATTTTTCTCAAAATTGTGGAAAAGCTGTTTAAAAAAATATCTACTGTAGCTATTAAGGGGAAGAGAGAAAGGTTTTCCTTAAAAATGCTGAATCCACAGAAATTAGAAAAGTTTTATAAAGAGTTTATCAAAGACCTGCCTAAATGGGTGCAGGATGGGATTGTTCAGGTAGATTTAACTCTTCTTAAAAAATTCAATCTACTCAATAAGACGCCGGAAGAGGAAAAAGAGATCCAAGCGCAGTTTCCTTTCTATTTCCATGTGATAGAGAGTGATGAAAAAGTAGCTCTTTTTAATAACCAATTTATTGTTTGGATTGTCCCTAAAGTCGTAGAGGATGTGCCTACAACCCTTACCCTGATAGCTCTTGTCCAAAAAGAGAAGCCAAGGCTAGAGATTGCTTTTTCTACAGCCGGGGTCTATAACACGCCTAAATATGTCTTAAAAGTGTTAAGACATTTTCTTACTGAAGTGATCGATACTGAGGAAGAAATTGCCTCGATCACAAAAATCTAGAAAATTCCTTTTGTTTCTGCTATTCTATCCTTCTTAACTTAGGGTATGTTTATGTGGAAAAAGTTATTTGTCGTTTTAAGTGCTACATCCTTTTTTGGCCTTCAAGCAGAAGAAGAGAGTAGTGGCTATCAATCACCTCTCTTTATTAAACCAATTCGAGATAAACAAGAGGTCGTTTTTCATAACCGCCCTTTAGTAAAAATTCATGGTAGAGTGATCTCTCTTTTGGATGTAAAGAAGAAGATGGATTTC
>JAFEGE010000055.1 GCA_018240105.1 Verrucomicrobiota bacterium
AAAAACTTAATTGTTGGCAGCTATGTACCTGCTTCAAAAGAGCATCCAGATTGCTTTTATCGCGTGATGGCTGAGCTTATAACGGGAGGAGGCCAGCTTGGTTTTTTTCTTGTCCCCGCCACAAAGACCATGAAGATCCCCCCGATTCGATTGACGAGGGGCTCTCCTATAACTCCGTTAAAGCTCGATTTTATCTCTCATGCGATCACCGATTTAGAGCCAGATATTGGTCGAAGAGGCTATGAATCAGGCCTTCCTTATCAGCCCTTTATCGATGAAATTTTTCAAGAGCCGTGTATGGAGATAGGCTTTAGTATTGGAGGGACGATTGCGCAGTGGCGCGCCTCTGAAAACCCCAAAAACATCTCCTCTTTGTGGCTCTTTAAATCGCCGGGCGTCCCTAAGTTTGTATGGGAAAATTTTAATAAAAAAGTCGCGACTACAAAAAAGTCCATGGACTTACATATCTTTCGTGCACGGCGCGATCTTGTTCCTTATGTAGGTGAATACTGTCTTGGTTACAAGGCGCCCTCTTCTGTAAAAGTCTACCTCTATCTCGTTGGTACCTCGCGTATGAACCCCCATCTTTACGATCTACGCGATCCTAAAAATAGAGAGATCGAAAGGGTAGAGGGGGAGGCTATCAATGATGTTTTAAACAACGAAGGCCACAGCTTTCTGGAAAAGGGGCGCAAAGGGGTTGGCAGGCATATTTTAGTCCCTCTTTTAGAAAAAGCGAAGAAGGTCTTCCACCTTCATACCACAGGGCCTATCGTCTCGCGTGTTGGCTTGTGGTTTGAGGAGAGGCCCTCTACAGAGACGCCCTATACTTCTATTCGGCGCTACAAGCCGACTTCTTAAAGTGAGGTGAGCTTAGCTTCTAGCTCTTCTTTCTTTGTTTGTGATAGTTTTAGATCGGTGCGCGCCTCTTCTACAACAGCAGGGGGAGCTCTAGAGATAAACGATTCGCTTGCAAGTTTAGTAGAGAGCGACTCAATGCGCTTACTCTCCTTCTCAAGCTCTTTGACAATTCTTTCTTTCTCTTTTTGTAAGAGCTCCTCTGGTAGAGGGACAAAACATTTTCCGTTTTGTATGTGGGCGGTAGAAGCAAAAACGGCTGGTAGCGCACTTTCTTGCACAAAATGGATCGATCGAATCCGAATAAGAGAGGATAGGACCCCTTTATTTTGTTCTAAGAGAAGAGCCTCTTCCGATGGGGGGAAGACTAGGTAGAGATCGATAGAGCTATTTGTCGGGATCTGCATCTCACCTCGTAGATTCCGTATGGCGTGGACGGCTTGCATAACAAAGGCAAATTCACTCTCACTTTTTTCATCTTTTTCAAAGAGCGGCTCTGGGAATGGGGTGAGGAGGAGGGATTCTTGTGAAAGTGTTAAACATAGATCTTTCATTACAGCGTCATGGCTCTCTTCCGAAGACAGTTTTGGAAAAACCTTCTTCGCATGCGAGAAAATCTCTTCTGTCACAAAGGGGGCGATCGGGTGAAGGAGTCGTAAGAAGGCTAGCAGAAGTGTGCGTAAGAGCATCTCTTTCTGGCCGCGAAGGGGGCTTTCCTTCTCTTTGGTTGAGAAGAAAGGCTTTGTTGTCTCTAAATAGTAAGCGCAAAGCTCATCCCAAAAGAAGCTGTAGAGTTTACGTAACGCTTCTGCAAAAAGGTAGTTATCAAGGGAGGCTTTAACTACTGTGATAGTATCGTGTAATTTTGAAAGAATCCAGCGGTCATCAAGAGTGAGAGCCTTCCTATCTAGAGGCTGCCAAAAGTCGGTTTTGGATTGCATAAAGATAAAGCGCGAGGCGTTCCAAAGTTTGTTCGAGAAGTTTTTAAACTCTTCAAACTTACGAACATCAAGATCAATCTCTTTACCGTGCGTTACGCTAGAGCAAAGAGCCATCCTGAGAGCATCGGTACCGTAGCTAGTAAGGATTTCGATCGGATCTATCACATTGCCCTTAGTCTTGGACATTTTCTCCCACTTGGAGTGGACATCTTTTGGAACAGGCTTACCTTCGAGTTCATAGGAGAGGCGCTCTTTCGGAGGTAGATAAGCGATATTGCCATCTTTAGTTTCGCGCCAGTAGGATTTTGCATAGATAAGGCCGTGGATAAAGGTCTCTTTAAAGGGGACCTCTCCTTTGATGTACTTACCGGCTAAGATCATACGCGCAACCCAAAAGAAAAGAATGTCATGGCCTGTAATCAACGTAGCCGTTGGGTAGAATTTTTCAAGATCTAAGGTTTTATCAGGCCAGCCAAGGGTGGTAAGAGGCCAAAGAGCAGAGGAAAACCATGTATCTAAGACATCTTCTTCTTGTATCCAATCATGGGGAGCTTTTAAAACTTCTGGAGGGAGACCCTCTTCAATAAAGCAGATCATCTTTTCAGGATCTTCTCTATGGTACCAAACGGGGATACGATGGCCCCACCAAAGCTGCCTAGAGATACACCAGTCGCGGATATTCTTGATCCAATGAAAATAAACCTTATCCCACATCTCCGGAGCAATTTTAACAGCGCCGCTTGTGACAGCATTGATAAGATCCTCTTTAAATGGCTCCATTTTTACAAACCACTGCTTGGAAAGAAATGGTTCTACAACTGATTTAGAGCGATAGGAGAGGCCAACCTTGTTGAGGTGGGGTACTTTTTTAACTAAAAAACCCTCTTTTTCTAAACGGGATACAATTTTTTCTCTGGCCTCTTCTAGAGTTAGACCCTGATAGATGCCGCCATTTTCATTTAATGTGCCGTTTGGATGGAGGATATTGATCGCCTCTAGATTGTGGCGCTGTCCTATTTCATAATCATTGAAATCGTGAGCCGGTGTTACTTTTAACGCACCTGTGCCAAAGTCTGGATCGACATAAGAGTCGCCGATAATAGGAATGAGGCGCTCAGTAAGGGGGAGTTTGATCTTTTTTCCTATAAAGTGCTTATAGCGTGGATCATCGGGAGAGACTGCAACAGCTGTATCGCCAAGCATTGTCTCTGGCCTTGTTGTCGCGATCGTAATGGTCTCATCACTTTGTGATAAAGGATAACGAATATGCCAGAGGAAAGAGGCTCTCTCTTCGTGTTCTACCTCATCATCAGCAATCGCTGTGCCAAGCACTGTATCCCAATGCACTAAGTAGTCGCCGCGATAGATAAGGCCATCATCAAAGAGTTTTTTAAAAAATGTTTTTACAGCTTTTGTCGAAGGCTCATCCATCGTAAAGCGAAGCCTGGACCAATCAAGAGAGCAGCCAAGCCTCTTCAATTGGTTTAAAATTTTACCCTCATGCATCTCTTTCCAGCTCCAGACATGAGATAGAAACTCTTCTCTTGAAAAATCGGTCTTTCGCTTACCTGTTTTAGCATGTAAATGGCGCTCTACAACGCTTTGTGTAGCAATGCCTGCGTGGTCGGTGCCTGGAATCCAAAGGGT
>JAFEGE010000056.1 GCA_018240105.1 Verrucomicrobiota bacterium
ACTACTACTACTACTACTACTACTACTACTACTACTACTACTACTACTACTACTACTACTACTACTACTACTACTACTACTACTACTACTACTATGTATATCCACCTCAGTGATACTAACCCTCATAGATATATATATTTTGATGCTAAACAGCCACCCTAGACCTATACTCTCCACCCCCGTTCCCTAATGAGACCCGAGTACTGCACCATCTCTAAGATAAATACTATACTATATACTTTTGTGCACTTTATTACTATCCATATAGAACTATCCATATAGAGACTCACTCAAATGTACATGTCGCTAAACAACCACCCTAGACCTAGACTCTCTTGCCCCGTCATCCTAATGAAACCCGAGTACTGCACTAGAGACACATGGACACACATACACATATATATATAACTTATATATTTTTTTTTTTGACTTTTGACTTGACCCGACCTCATCACCCCGTACACCTCATTCTATACATCTATACAAGTATTTTTTTTTTTTTCTGTCCTTGTGTACTCCATCGACGGAACGGCACTTCCAACAATTTACGTTTATGTCGGTCACATAAACAGCGCGCGAGTCCCCAAACTACGTTGTTGTAGGAGGTCACATAGCGCGAGTCCCCAAACTACGTTGATGTACGAGGTCACATAACGCGAGTCCCCAAACTACGTTGATGTACGAGGTCACATAGCGCGAGTCCCCAAACTACGTTGATGTACGAGGTCACATAGCGCGAGTCCCCAAACCAAACATCTTTTTTTTCAAGGTTCTGCAACCGTCTGGATATTAGTTGGTCCCCAAACCTAACCCTAAAAAGCAAAAAAAAAAAAAAAAAAACGTGCCATGTCCATGATGAATAGGTCCCCAAATAGAATACTTACAAAAATATATATAAAAAAAATGTGTGTTCTTTGTATTGACAAAGAACAAATCACGGAACACGGGCTTAATCTCAACAGATCGTAGCAACTAGGCTACTCTACTGTTTACAATACCCTGTCCCAGTTTAAGTCGTCTGCAAAGGATTTATCTCCCCGGATATTTACGGAATTGCTATGAAAGGGAGGGCAAACAGATGCGTTTTCGATCCATCCACCCAAGCCCCTCTGGTATGATACAGAAGCAGCACTACGCCGCTCTACTGGCATCGTCTTTCTCTCTGGAGAGGTCGTTTAAAGGTATCGTTGCTTTCTAGCACGGATTCTGACTTAGAGGCGTTCAGTCATAATCCGACGGATGGTAGCTTCGCCCCATTGGCTGTTCAGCCAAACGCAAATACCAATTATCCGAATCAACGGTTCCTCTCGTACTGAGTTGAATTACTATTGCAACAACATTGATCTACTCATCAGTAGGGTAAAACTAACCTGTCTCACGACGGTCTAAACCCAGCTCACGTTCCCTATTCCTTGATACCGACCCGACTTTATGCTTTCTTGGCATTTCCTCCAAGGCATAGTCTAGGGGCCCTTGGGTACATTTGCGTTGCAGGCGCTTGTGTACCAAGCAGTCTTTCGACTGGGAGTAGCACGTCCCTTAAGGGGTAAGATATATATACTTGTGTACATTTCTATTCCCCCGATACCTTTCCGCGCGTTACGACGAAGAACACTAAGGCTCTTTCGCCACGGGATTAACTTGGGCGACACACATGTCAATATGTTTCGCCTTTAGCCTCCCCCGTTCCAGGTTATCTTGCCGCGTAGCACCCTGCAATGTATACATGCTACGTCGACTAGCTGGCATAATTGCAATGTGTCCCTAGAACCCTAAGACCCTAGGTAATACACCACAACCCAACTATCCCCACCAAGTTAAGGTTTACATTTTCAACATAGAAAAGACTAAGTCTAGTGGGTGAACAATCCAACGCTTGGTGAATTCTGCTTCACAATGATAGGAAGAGCCGACATCGAAGGATCAAACGGCAACGTCGCTATGAACGCTTGGCTGCCACAAGCCAGTTCCTTAGTACCATCCCGGTTTTTCACTGGGCGATTTAGGGCCCAGCTTATATAATACTTGGCGTATGTGGAAATACTGCCTTGTATATTGTTCGGGACCACACGGCTTGAAGCCCGGTTGAGACTTTTATCCCGTGTGCCAAGTTTCCTTGGGGAGTAGGTCGTACCTTACGCTTTCGCGCACACCTTACCGACCGTCGAGACGCGCAGCTACTACTATATATAAAGTAGTGGCCTTGTCGCCTGCTGATCAACCCTATTCAATAGATTATCACCCGAGTACTTCATTCTACTCTTCACGCCTAGGTATTACCTAGGAACGCTTGGTACTATTGACTTTAGACAGGTCTTTCCAGCAACCAGGTGTGTTGCCTTACGGATTGAGTCTCACCAATGCGACTCACCGCAGACTAGCAGAGAGTGAAGTATAAAGTCACTACAACCACACTATGTAGCTCTCTACTGGGACTAAATTTCAACACAACTTTATACATTTTCCAAACACAAAGTTCATCCCTGTGGTAACTTTTCTGACACCTCTAGATTTAAATTTCAAAAAAAGACTAAAGGATCGATAGGCCACGCTTTCACGGTTTGTATTCGTACTGAAAATCAAAATCAAGTGAGCTTTTACCCTTTTGTTCTACATGAGATTTCTATTCTCATTGAGCTCACCTTAGGACACCT
>JAFEGE010000057.1 GCA_018240105.1 Verrucomicrobiota bacterium
ACAAGAATGCAGCCATCGTTTGGAACGTAGTCGATTTTCATCGTAACATGGGCATCGACATACCCTTTATTTTGCATATAGTGGACAATCGCCTGGACATCTGAATCAAACTCTTCTTGTTTAATTGTACCAGCGCCTGTAAACCAGCTCATTAGAAGGTTGTATTTACGAGGGCGGATAACAGCTGGGATATCTTTTTTCTCTTCTGGTGTAAACCCTTCAAACTTTATGTTACGAAGTCTGCCATAAGGGCCTCTATCGACAACCACATGGACGATTACGCGATTCTCTGGAGAGTCTTTTTCAATTTTGTACGAGACATCCGCTTGGAAAAACCCTTTTTTTATGAGGTAGTCGCGGATCTTATTAAGAGATTTGTAGAAAGTATCACGGTCATACTCCATGCCTACTTTAAGTTCACCCTCTTTAAGGACTCTTTTTTGTAGTTTTTTAGTAAGGTTACGACCCTCCACGATAAAGCGACCAACCGTTGGCTTTTTCTGCACAACAAGGTGGATGAAGACTCTTTTGTTTTTGACTTCAACATCTGGCTCTACCCAGTCGTAGGATTCGTTTAAAAGTTTTAAGTCGTGATCAAAGAGCTCTTGGTCAAACGGATCGCCTTGTTTGGTCTCCATCTTGTGCAAAATGCCAGCTGTCTCATCGACATCGCCAGGCTTTTGCAGCTCTACCGTAATTGTTACCTTTTCTACAGGCAGACCCTCATAAGGATCTTGCGCTGGCTGCGCTGCATGTAGAGTGTATACAGAAGCTAAAAAAGAAAAGGAAAAGAGTAAACGTTTCACGGTAATGCATCCTCGAGTTATAACTGTCAAAGTTCGTACATGGTATAGCAAATAGAAAAAAAAGACAATCGGCTTTTCCGTAAAAGGTAAACTTAAAATTTAAGCGACCACTCTTCTTGCCAAGGTTGTATTTCTATTGTGCACAGTAACAAAATCGCCTAAAGATAAGGCCGTTAAAGCATCGAGATCAGCTGAAGCATCTCTGTTGTAAGTCATCTCTAGGCCATGGGAGCGGAAAATAGCAGCCCGCAGCCATTCCTGTATAGCCGCGCTACCTCTAACAAAAGGCATAGTGTGAGAAAAGGTATAGCTTAAAAGAGAGACGCGATTTTTAAGCTCTGTAAACTCTCCAGGGATAGGCTCAGCACTTGGATCCCATCCGATACAGCGAAGAAATAGCTCGTTTATTTCTCTGAGCATAGGCTCTATAAGAAAGAGATCCTGATGAACTACTATCACAGCTGATCTTGTAAGAGGTTGTCTCTCCGATGGAGAAAGCCAGGTGAAATAGGTTGAGAGCTCCCATTCATCTAAATGGCTAGTTGCTATAACCCAGGAAGCTTCGTCAGGTATAGTAGGATGCCTTTTTTTCATCTCATCTAAAGCACAAAAGACTTTTTCTCGAAGATAGAGCTCCGGATCGTGCTCTTTTAGATGGGAGAGACAATCTTTCGTTTTTCCTATTGGAATCACCTCTGTTAGAGGCACTTCGCTAACTCCGCAACCTCTTCGTATCTCTTCTATGAAAGGAGGAGTATCCCATTTACGTTCGGCCAAGGCTCTGTGATTAAAAACAGTGATTTCGAAGATTGAGCGCCTTCCTAAGGTTGTGGTAGGGGGTAATGGTTTTTGAAGGAGAGAAGAGAGCTTTTCTAAAAAACCGTTTTGGTAAGTTAGGTATGGCTCGCCATCTAAAGGTGTATGAACATGGTGGCCCCCACAAGTTCCTAAAAAGCGCGCCTCATCGCGCCTTTGTCCAAAATAGGCGCCATCTGTTGTACCATGAGATAGCGCTATAGCGCTTCGAAGAGAGGCAAATTTCGAGATTAATTCATAAAATAAAAGCGTCAGGTCGCCTGGAGCTCTTGTTCGAACTTCGCGTATCGACGCATCACCTCTCGCAATTCCTTCTTCTGCGCGTCTTTCGTAATCGCCTTGGCGATCGATGGCATATTTGCGAGGATCTCTTTCAAAACTGTAGCAAGATGTGTAGGCAGCCATAAAATTTTACGGGCGGCGAGAGGCGAGTGCCTTACTAAGAGTCCCTTCATCTAAGTAGTCAAGACTGCTACCGATCGGCATGCCAAGGGCTAGGCGTGTGACAAGGATATTTTTTCTCTCTAGTAGATCTTTCAAGAAGAGAGCTGTCGCATCACCTTCTAAGGTAGAATCAAAAGCTAGTATAACTTCTTTTAAGGGCAGTGTCTCAATTCGTTTTTCGAGAGCTGGTAAGTTAAGCTCTTCGGGGCCGCGATTGTCTAGGGGAGATAGAAGACCCTTCATCACATGATACATACCGTTAAAGATGCGAGTATTTTCGATGGTATAAATATCTTTAGGAGAGGCGAGGATGCAGAGGAGGGAAGAGTTTCTTAGACGCTCATCGCAAAAAGGACAGGCCGTGCTATCAGATATGGCTCCGCAAGTTTTGCAAAAGGTAAGGGCTGTGCCTATGTTTTGTAGTAGGTCGGTAAAAAATGTTATGTCGGATTTTTGCCAAGAAATTATTTGAAAAGCAAAGCGTTCTGCTGTTTTTCTGCCAACGCCCGGGAGTTTACGAAATAAAATAATGAGTTTTTGAAGAATTTCTGGATAGCTTGCCATGCCTTGTATGATAAGAAATTGCGAGATATTTTAATACTTCCTTTTATTTTGAAGGATCTAGTAAAATAAGACCATTAAAAGAACTTTTCTAGAGCCATGAGCAAAAAAGCCCATATTCATGCCATAGGAGTTTATTTACCGGAGAAAGTCTTGTCAAATCAAGATTTAGAAAAACTGGTAGAGACAACTGATGAGTGGATCGTGTCGCGCACAGGTATGCGCGAGAGAAGAATTGCTCATGAAAATGAATTTACATCTGATATGGGAACTATTGCAGCCAAGCGGGCTTTAGAAAAAGCCGGCCTTTCGGTTGATAAGATAGATCTTATTTTAGTGGCAACGCTTTCACCCGATTATCCTTTTCCTAGTACAGCGTGCCTTATACAAGCAAATTTGAAAGCGAAAAAGGCGGCCTCTCTCGATATTCAAGCAGCTTGCTCTGGGCTTATTTACGGCCTCTCTATTGCCAAAGCTTATATTGAATCGGGGATCTATAAAAATATCCTTTTAGTGGCAGCTGAAAAACTCTCCTCTATTATTGATTATCAAGATCGAAATACCTGCGTTTTATTTGGCGATGGAGCAGCTGCTTGCGTGATTAGCGATGTGCCAAATGGGCTAGAGATTGGTACCATCTCTTTAGGATCAGATGGAGGTGAGAGCCACCTTCTTATGATGCCAGGTGGGGGGGCGCGTAACCCATCTAGCCAAGAGACCGTAGAAAAAAGATTACACTATCTCAAAATGAACGGTAAAGAAGTCTTTAGACAGGCTGTGCGCCATATGGAGTCTTCTTGTTTAGAGTGCATCCAGAAAGAGGGTCTAAAAGAGGAAGATATAGCTTATCTAGTTCCTCATCAAGCCAATATCCGTATTATAGAGGCGATTGCCAAGCGCTGTAAGATCTCTGAGGAGCGTGTGATAAAGGTTATACATCTTTATGGGAA
>JAFEGE010000058.1 GCA_018240105.1 Verrucomicrobiota bacterium
CCACAGAGCATAGAAAAAACAGTAAACCAGAAAACGGCCCATAAAAGGGTTGTCACATTACCAAATCTACTTGCTAAATAGCCTGAAGCCAAAAGGATGATAGAGTTACCGATGGTAAAAAAGGTAAGGACGTAGGTCCCTTGGTCAACGCTTGTAGCAAGCCCACCTGCTATGTACGGAATGGCAACGTTTGCAACGGTGTAATCCAAGACAAACATGAAGACGCCGAGAGCCAGAGAGATCGTTGCTAAAAGCCGGAGGGCTTTATTCTCTATGATCCCCTCTTCCACCTCTACCAGCCTCTGACAAGCATTTCGATCTCTTCACTTAAAAAGATATCAAAGGTGACATTCTGTTTGATAACCTCTTTGATCACCTGATCTGCCATAAGCGTTTCATTTTCAAATATTGAAGTCTGATAAAAAGTTCTATTCACATGCTCTTTTGGCACGCGGCTCCCGGCTTTATCATGGACATCGACATGGACGCGCATAGAGAGCCCAAGGCGCAAAGGATACTTCTCCAACTGCTTTGGATCTATAGAGATACGAACCGGTATACGCTGCACAATTTTAATCCAATTACCTGTAGCATTCTGTGGTGGCAAGGGCGAGAAGACAGCCCCACTACCAGAGGCGATCCCTATCACCTCTCCTCTATAGATAACTTCATCCCCGTAGCTATCACACTTGATATGAGCCTCTTGCCCTATCCGCAGTTTAGCAATATCTACCTCACGAAAGTTTGCATTCACCCACATCTGATCAAAGGGGACGATTGCAAGAAGCGGTGTCGTCGGTAAGACAGACTCACCTACCTGAACAGTTCTCTGGGCAACAATACCAGTTGCCGGTGCGCGGAGCGTACAGCGCTCTAAATTAACAAAGGCCTGTTTTACCCTTTGCTTAGCCTTTTCAACTTTAGGATGGGTTATAACGGTTGTGTGCTGGACTAAAGAGACTGCCTGCATGAGGTCATATTTAACCTTCTCAACTAGGTCTTTGCCGACCATAAAATTTGTCTCAGCAGCAATATACTCCTCATCAGAGACGGCTCCGGAGGCGACAACAGCTCTACGGTCTATGTAATCGATCTCTAGCTTTATTAATTCATCGAGACGCTTTTGATACAAAGCCGCTAAAGAGTAGACATTTTCAAACATTTGGGTAACTTCACGAAGCGTCTCGCCGAGAATGGCGCAACTTTCATCTAAAGCGATCCGATAGTTTGTCTCATCAAGGCGTACAAGGATATCCCCCTCTTTTACAAGATAGGTATCATCGCAGTTGATCGTTGTCACAATACCGGGAACAAGTGGCGTTAGACGTACTTGGTTACCATGGACATAGGCATCATCGGTAGAGTCTTCAAAGCGACCAAAAAAAATGTACCAAAAGAGGAGCGCAAGAGCGATCCCCACAAAGACAAGAGTTGTCCATAAAAGCAGCGGTTTTTTATGAGTTTTTTGAGAAGGCTCTACAGGCTCGTTCATGTGCCACTGGAAAACCCTCCTCCTAAAGCTTTAACCAAGCGAATATAGGAGCGATTTTTAGCATTCTCTAACTCGACTTCTTTCAATTTAGAAAAGAGATATTTCTCATCAGCTTTCAGAACAAGGATCAAAGAGTCTATCCCGTGCTTATAACGAGAATAGGTAAGCTCATAGTTTTTACGTAGTGCCTCTAAAGACTCTCTCTCGAAGGCAAGCTGCGCATTAAGGCTTGTATAACGGGTAAGCTCAGAGACTACCTGATTAGCAGCGCGCAAGAGTAGATCATTATAGTCATAGACGGCTGCCTCATACGCTGCAATCTTTGCCTGGTAATTCGCCTCAATTTTTCCCCCTTCAAAAATAGGAAGGTTAAACTTTGGAAACACCGTTCCCATTAAAGCCTTGCCTCGGAAGAGATCTTGGAAATCAAAACTTTGTACCCCGCCAAATAGGCTAAGATCGATATTGGGATAAAATTCTGCACAAGAGGCGCTCACAAGCTTAGCGCTCTTTGTCACACGCCATAGTTGTGCTGTCAGATCGGGACGGTGCTGCAAAAGATTAAGACCGATATTTTCAGGTAGCGCAATAGGTGCTTTTACAGTCGACCAGAGCGCCTCGATTTCAAAAGGGGTATCCGGATTTTGTCCCATTAAAATGGCAAGGAGCGTCTTGCCAACTTTAACCTCCTCTTCGACAGCAGCAATATTTTCTTTCAGAGCGGCCACTTCATCTTTTATGCGGTTGCTATCGATAAGGCTATCGATGCGGTTATTTTTACGTAGCTCTACAATGGTAAGCCTGCGGCTTCTATCGGTAAGAATCTGCTCTAAAATCTCATACCGTCTCATGTTTGTCTGTATTTCAAAGTAGATATCTGCAATGGAGGCTGCTAAGACAAGACGCGCTTCTTGGTAGTCGGCAGCCTTAGCTCTAAGCTCGCCTAAGAAAGCATGAAAGGTATTCTTATTTTTCGACCAAAAGTCAAATTCATAATCAAGACGTAAGCCTAAATTATCTGGATAAAATTGGCCTGTGTATTCGCTAAAGTGGCCCCAAAGCGCATTAAATACCCCATTTAAGTGGGGAAATAGTTTAGCTCTTGCAACCGATGCTAGTTGATTTGCCTCCGCAACCCTTGCTTGTGTGCTGATAAGAGAGGGGTTATCTTGCAATGCTTTTACAATCGCAGAAGAGAGTTGCGCATCATTAAAAACTTCCCACCACTTCTCCTCTGGCCAAGGCCCCTCTACAAAAAGATCAGTCTCTAACACCTCTTCAGGTACATGGCGAATTTCAATCTCCTTCTCTACCTTAGAGAAATTTGTTTGCTTCGTCTGACAAGCAGAGAGAAGAAAGAGAGGAATAATTATTGTGTTTTTGGCGATTAGAAAACGCATCAGGCCTTCCTAGAAGTTTTTTCAACTTCTACATAGTCCATATAGTTTTTTATGTAACCTTTTTTTTCTTTTCTGTTACTATCTGATCTGATGAGCGCGATTTCACTTTACGAGTTTAAAGAGATTTTAGACACCCAGCCTCGAGCCTCTTTATTAATTTTAGATGTGCGCTCAGAGGATGAATTCAACTTTAAAAAGATCGATAACGCCTACAATATACCTCTTCCTGAGCTACCAGCTCGCCTAGAAGAGTTACGTGGCTATGAAACGATTGTCCTTTACTGTAATGAAGGAAGGCGCGCTGAAAGAGCTTTTCACCTTTTAGAGAGCTTATCGCCCGCCGATGAACTCTACTACGTAGCAGGCTCTCAAAAAGACTGGGAGAGCCATGACCTTCCTGTTGTTATGATGGCTTAACATCCAAAGTAAGCTCAAAAGAGTTTTTACTTACCTCTTTACATGAGCTGTAGGAGATTTCTAGCTCTTTATCACCAAGATCTGAGACAACTGCTGATTTAAACGCCGACAAAGAAAAGAGATCCTTTCCTCTATTGTATAGAAAATTAAACTCATAAATACCGAAATAAATCTCTGCATGATCGAGTAAAAGCATCAGACGAAGTCTCTCCCCATCTTCTTTAGAACCATCAAAGAAAAAGCGCGATTTTAAAACAAAATTTCTAGACATAACAGTACTAACAGCTTTTTTTTCTACTGGCAACAAGAGACTTTGGTACTCTAAGCTTTGATCTGGAGATTTAGGTTTTTTCGCATTACCCTCTTTATCGCCATACTTGACCTCTTGATCAGAAAATATCCCTCTAATCCAAAAGCTTGTTTTATTGGGTAAAATCGTCTGGCTATCTTGTAAAATAGCGTGCGATACGTACGTAAGGTTCGGAGCAATTTTTGGATAAACGGTATTCTCAACATTGAGAATAACTTTTAAGTTAAAATCATTATTCATATTTTTATTTTCGAATATTATTAAAAACATAATTAAACACATAATCAGATTATTAACAATTGATTCTTGAAACGACTTCTCTTATACTCTCCATTTTTATTGAGGAATCGGTATGCAAACAAAAGCAAAAATTAGACGTATTGAACAAGTAACAATCCCTGTTACTAACCAAGATCGAGCGCTAGCTTTTTACACAGAAAAGCTTGGGTTTCAAGTGCATGTAGACGTTGCTATGGGACCACAGCGCTGGATTGAGTTAAAAATCCCAGGTGCTGAAACTATGCTCGTCCTCTTCACGCCAGAGGGGCATGAAGATCGCGTTGGCACCGGAGCCTCTTTCACCTTTACTTGCGATGATTTAGATGCGACTCATAAAGAGCTACAAGCCTTAGGTGTTACCTTTGAAGTACCACCCACAAAAGCGCCTTGGGGCTACTACTCTATCATTAAAGACTCAGAGGGCAATAAGATATGTCTCTCGGAAGGCTAATAATCCCCTCACCACTCGGTCCTCTCTACCTTACCTCTGAAGGTGAGTCTCTAACCTCTATTTTGTACGCCCCCTCTTTTGGTACAGAAGAGCCTACCCCCTTTCTAAGAAAAGTAGCAGAAGAGCTCTCTCGCTATTTCAAAGGCGATTTAATAGAGTTCTCTTTTCCCTTTAAGTTTAACAAAGGGACCCCCTTCCAACAAAAAGTATGGCTTCACCTCTTGTCGATCCCTTACGGCAAAACTATGAGCTACTCAGATTTTGCAAATAGCCTTGGTACAGCTCTTCGGCCCACCGCCTCTGCTCTAGGAAAAAATCCTCTCGCAATCCTTCTTGCTTGCCACCGCGTCATTGGCAAAAACGGCGCGCTCACAGGCTACAACGGCGGACTAGATAAGAAGCAGCATCTATTAGAATTAGAAAAACACGTAATACAATCTGCCTTAGCTTGTTAAATATTTCCTAATTATTTTCGCTACTATTTTAAAAAAGATTCGGCGTATTCTTACTTCTTTTAAGATTACGTTGTGTATTTTTTTCTTTTTTTATTTTTCCTGTCTCCTCTTGTAGGAGAGATTTCTTCTCCAAAAGAGCTGTCCGCTTTTCGAAGAGAGGAAGATCTCGTTGGAGGGCTTATCAGCCCTCAGACGGGACACGTTATCCAGAAGAATGTAGATCTTTATCTTCCCGCTAAAGAGCCTCTTTATCTTCACCACTCGCACCAACCCAATTCGACTACATTTTTTACCTGTAAACGCTTTGAAACTTACTGCCGCCCTTGGATGTTTTTTCCCCATTTGTGGGGGGCAGAAGAAAAAGGAGCCTTTCATCTAACTGATAAAAATGGGTGCCAGATACCTTACCATGAAAAACATGGTAAATGGGATAAACTCTCTGTAAAACACGCCTCTATTTTATTTACAAACACCGATGGCCATGAGGTCCATGCTCGCTTTGACAAACACAACATGTACAGTTACAAGACGAGTGACGACAAACTTTGCTTTTGTGATCCCGACGGCACAAAGCGGATCTATAAAAAGGACTCTAACTTTGTCAGCAAGCAACTTACAGGATCGTGCGCTTTTCGGCTTAAAAAAGAGATTCTTCCGAACGGAAAGTGCATCCGCTACAAGTATCACAAGGGAGAGCTGGTCTCTATTTCAAGTCATGATCGAAAAGAGCTTGTAACCTATGCACAAATGTTACTAACCCATGATCCACAGAGCTCCCTCTGTAGAGCAAGAGATGGTTATTCTGGTACAGGGGCTCTCTATTCCTACACTTTAGCTCCTATTGACTTCAAAAATACGCAAACAGGTAAAGTTCTCAAAAGTAGCATATCTCTTCTTACTAAAGTTAAGTCACACCTTTTTCCTGAAGAGACAACAGACTACGTACAACCTTTTTCTTTTATTCTAAAACAATCAGGAAGAGAGAAAGATTTTAGAGTCTCTTATGGTCCTGATTTTCGGGTTGCCATACTAGATTTATATGAAGATTGTCGCCATCGCCTCTTCTATGAAGAAAACCAAACAACTGTCCTGCACCCAGAAGGGACAAGAACGATATATGGTTTTACAAACCAGTTTCAGCCAGAAAAAATGGCTTATTATGATGAAACAGGAGAGCTCCGCAAAGAAAAAACCTACTCTTGGGAAGAAAATGGTAGACTCTCTTCTGTTACCTATAGCGGCCTTGCTAAAACAGAGTATCTCTCGGATTCTTATGGAAATCCTATTTTAGAAACTTTTACAGGAGATCTAGAGGGTTATGGAGAAGAAGATTCTTATGCAATTAGAAGAACCTTTTCAGGTAAAGATCCAAACGCCTGGTTTTTGCTTTTAGAAGAAGAGACAGAGGCGGCAAAAACCTCTTACACTTACCTTCCAGAGACAAATCTTGTCACTTCAAAAATAGTACAAGGGGTAGATGGCCTCTCGATAGAAGAGAGGAGATTCTATGATGGTTACTACAATTTAATACAGGTGACTGTTGAGGCTGCAGGCATAAAAAAAATCACAAAGATTCATCCAAAACCCCAAAGACCTGGCTTACACGAGCCTTATTGCATTGAAGAATTTTATGTAGAGAATGGAGAAGAAAAACTTCTTAAAAAAACCTATCTAGAATACGACCTACATAATCTTCTAGCCAAAGAGACCCTCTACGATGCACATGGAGTTTTTGCTCATACTACATCTAAAGAGCACAACAACGCTCTTCTCTTAGTAAAAGAGATCAACCCGCTTGGACAAAAGACAGAGTATACCTATGATCAAAGGCGTAGAGTAACCTCAGTAACGCAAGATCATATAAAAGAGACAAGAAGCTATGATCTCAAAGGACGCATTACTTCTAAAACAATAGGAGATCGCACAACCAACTACTCTTATGATCGTGAAGATAACGTAGTCTCAGAGACAAACTATCTCGGCCAAGAAAAAACTTTTACCTACGATCTTATTGCTAAAAAACCTAAAGAGATCCACTTTGCTGGAGCTGTAGAGTCTTTCTCCTACGACGGCTATGGGCGCCTTCTCTCCAAAACAGATAGCTTAGGCCGCATGACCTCCTATAGCTATACCGCCTACGACGACCCCAAAGAAATCACCTATCCAGATGGCACAAAAGAGTCTTTTCGCTATTACAAAAATGGCAAATTAAAGGAACAGACTGATCGAGAAGGGCTAAAAACCTCCTTTACCTACGACTCTTTTGGCCGCATGACCTCTAAAACTTTTGATAATGCGACCGAATTTTACACTTACAATGCCCTACATCTAACTTCTTATACGGACCGTGAAGGCCACACCACTTATTACACCTACGATAAGGCCGGCCGTAAAATTGAAGAGCGTAAATACAACCATACAATAGCTTATACCTATGACAGCCTTAGCCGCATTGCAACCATTACACAAGGCAATCTCACTACCTCTTTAGAATACGACTCTTTAGATAGAGTTATTATAGAGACAAAAAGTGATTTACAGGGACACATCCTCTACAAAAAAACGATTGTTTATGATGAGCAAGGTAACGAACATATTGTTACTGTTGGTGATAAAGAAGAGAAATTCTTCTACGATATTTATAACCGGGTTATTAAAGCGATTGATCCAATCGGCAATGTTACTACGATCTCTTACAAAGAGATAGATATCCCGGAAAAGACCACAACGAATTCCAATGGCCTTCGAACCATAGAGAGATACGATCCTCACAACCGCTTACAGGAAAGACAAATCGAAGAGAAAGAGATCCTCTCTAAAGAGCGCTTTACTTACGATCCTGTAGGCAATCTAATAAGGCACGAAGAGGATGTTTTTGAAGGCTCAACTTATACAAAAACACTCACCAGCCTTTACAGCTACGATGTATGCAATAGGCGCATATCTGCAACCATTTCTGACCGAACAACTACTTACAGCTATAACGCTAAAAACAAGATAAGCCAAAAGACAAAGGCAGATGGCACCGTTCTAACTTATACCTATACCCCTTTAGGTGAGGTTGAAACCATTATATCCTCTAAAGGAGATATCAACTACCGCTATAGCTATGATAAGTGCGGTAGACTTTTAGAAGGAAACGGCTTCACACGCAAGCTCGATCCTTTTGGTAATATCGTAGAGGAGTCCTTCGGGACCCCGACCATCTATAAAACCTATGATGCTTTAAATCGTCTCACGAGCCTTACCATACCAGGGCTTAAGCCTATCACCTATACCTACGATCTCTACCTTACAAAAGTTACCTATGAAAGTGAGAGCCTCTCTTATAAATACGACCTTGCCGGCCATCTTATAGAGGATAGCCACACGAAGTACGAGAGAGATAAAAAAGGGCAGCTCACAAAGCTTGTTACAGAAAAACTCATCCAAGAGTGCCGCTATGATAGCCTTGGCAATCCCCTACAGATTGGAACAACTCTCTACACCTACGATCCCCTCTCACAAATCACCTCAGAAAAAGATCCGCTTTATGAGAATTCCTATAGATTTGACTCTCACTATAATGATCCCAGAGAGCCGCCTCGCACAGAAGCCAATGACCCTATTGGGACCTACGACTCTTTAGACCGCCTTATTAGTTGTGAAGGCTACACTTACAGCTACGATGCTTTAGATAGACGGGTGGCTAAAAAGAAGAAGGGGGTCTTCTTCGACACAGAAGAGAGCTACCTTTACCACAACTTAGATGAGATCGCCTGCTATAGTGGTAACCTTCTAACGGCTGCCAAGATTGGCCTTCCCGACCATCCTGCTTTTTTATGGTTAAAAGGCCTCTTAACGCTTCCCCTCTATGATGCCAAAGGCTCCCTTCGCTTTGTCCTTCACATTAAAAGCCATGAAATCCTCAACCAATACCTCTTCGATGCCTTTGGTAAACCTATCGAAGTTATTGAATATCTAGAAAATCCCTGGCGCTATGCTCTCAAGCACTACGACTCCGAAAGTGGCCTAATCTACTTCACAAAACGATACTACAATCCTAAGACCGGCCGTTGGATCACCGAAGACCCTGCAGGCGCTATTGACACTCTTAACTTCTATGCCTTTGTCAAAAACAATCCCCTTCGCTACACCGATTATGCGGGGCTCCTCAGCATGCCTAATTTTTCTGATTGGAAAAAAAAGCTTGTCGGCGAAGATGTTGCCATCTACCAAACCGAAGGCATCCCCCTACCTGGAAATGCACTAATTCTCACTATAAATGGCATCAATAACAGTGCGCCTTACGCTAGAGAATCTGCTGAAATTTTAAGCCAACATGCTGGCGGCTACCAAGTCACCTGTATTTATAATCCGACCAGAACGGCTCCCGTAGATGGCCTGGAATACATGATTAGAGCAAGCTTTCTCTATACCCCATCCCGAGTCGTTACGCTTACCGTAAAAACGATAGAGGATTTTCATCGCGATAACTATAACGATCCCCACGCCCGATTATTTCTAAATGCCCACAGCGCTGGCTGTACTGAAGCCCTCCACATTTCTGCATGCCTCTCCCCAGAAGCCCGCGCTCGCGTTGTCTACCTCGGCATCGCCCCCTCTGCCCTGCTTAACAAAGAAGCGTTTCATAAAGTTAACCAAATTGGTGTTAAATGTGATCCTGTGGTAAATTATGCTATCTATAATGACCTTGTGCATTGTATAAATTTAAAAACTTTTGAACAAAATGAGATCCAATTGCTGGATCCAATGCCTGGCGAAGATATCCACAGTGTACGGAGCGATGTCTTTAAAGAGCATATAAAAGAACACATAACTAACTATATGCAAGGACAGGTGTGCAAATAAAATTTAAAGCGAATAAGATTATTCTTTTTTTATCCACAAGTATCTTCCTTAGCGGTTATCCTCTAAAAGTTTTTGGAGACCCTTATGAGAAAAAACTGACACAAAAGGGTCCTTCTAAATCTCTATTGGTAAGAGATATTAATAAACGAGTGGCTCTCAAACTCAAAAAAGAGAAAAATCTCTGCTCTATCGGATCGGGTGCAGAGATGATGTATGAAATTAAACTTCTAGGTCTCAGTTTTAATTATTATGATGAAATTGAGATAGCCAAAGGCCGGGAACTATTGGTTTTTGCAGCTAGCGAATATCTGGATGCAATCAATAACAATGTTGAACTTCGTCCCTATCTAGATCACTGGCCTTTCACAGCAAACGACATAGAAATTGATATTGGCATTTTAAAGCCTACGGGAAAAGAGGTAGATTCAGACAAAATAACGTTTATTACATGTAAAAAAAATAGGTTAAATTACTACCCGCGTAACGATGCTATTAAAACTAGAGCTCCAGCCCTACTTACAGAAACCTACCAACAAGGTGTTCAAATTCTACAAGACAACAAAAAACAAACTTCTATAACAACACCTGCTCAAGTAAAACCAGAACTATTTCTAGAAAAAGCCGCCATGTAAAAAGGCATCCTATGAAATTATTAGGCCGCAAATCAACTACTGTTCTTCTGGCAATATTCTTCCTCACAAGAAATGGTGACTGCATGGAATCTGCAACTGATCGAAATGAAAAAGAACTTCTCTTAGCCGGACCCCGTAAAGATACTCTATTGGTAAGAGACATTAATAAACAAGTGGCTCTCAAACTCAAGAAAGAGAAAAACCTCCGCTCGATTGGATCGGGTGCAGAGATGATGTACGAGATTAAACTCCTAGGCCTTAGCTTTAATTATTATAATGAAATCGATATAGACAAGGGGCGGGAGCTATTGGTTTTTGCAGCTAGCGAATATCTCGATGCAATCAATACCAACGTTGAACTTCGCCCCTATCTAGATCACTGGCCTTTCACGGCAAACGACATAGAAATTGATATTGGCATTTTAAAGCCTACGGGAAAAGAAGTAGGTTTAGAAAAAATAGATTTTCTTACCTGTGAAAAAAATGAATTAAAGTATTATCCAAATAAAGGCGATATTCCGGGCATGCCGCCTCCTCTTCTTACAGAAAACTATCAAGAAGCTGTCAAGATTATAGAAGAGAGCAAAAAACAACCCTCTACACCTCCTCTTACTAAAATATCCGCTGATCAGATTTCTCGAGAAAAACCAGCATAAAAATTTGTGGGACTTTATGAAAACATGCATTCGTAATCCTAAGATGAATTTTCTTCTATTTTTTAAGATGTTTATTGCATCTATTCATAGCTTGGAAGCTTCTTCATTACCTCTTGTACAAGAATTAGAAGATCCAAAGCCGCGAAAAGACATTCAGTTAGTCATAGATATTGAAAAAAGGGTTTGTTCGAAACTAAAACAAGAAAAAAAACTTCATTGTTTTGGAACAACCGCATCTATGATGTATGAAATTAAACTGTTGGGTCTTTCTTTTATTTATTATGACCAAATAGATATACCTCAAGCACGCAATTTGATAATTTCTGGTGTCAACGAATATTTAGATGGCATAAATAGCAATCTTGAGCTGCGACCTTACCTTGATCATTGGCCTTTTACAGCAAATGATATAGAATTTGACATTTCTATCTTAAAATCTAATAGGTCGGAAGTAGATCCCGAAAGTCTAAACTTTGTCAGCTGTGAAAAAAATTCAGTAAGCTATTATCCTCGCCAAGATCATATTAAAACCATGCCTCCCCCTCTCCTTAGAGAAACCTACCAAGAAGCTGTTCGAATTCTAGAGGAAGATAAAAAACAAGCTTCTACACTTTCTACTGCTAAAACCACCCCCGAGATCTCTCTACAAAAATCGGCTCTATAAAAGCTTCTAATGCCGCACAAGAATTTCATAAACGACCAAAGATCAATAAACCCAATCCTCTCTCTTTTTTGGGAGAAGTTAAAAACCGTAAAGCAATTTGCCATTACCCAAGAGAAAGAAGCTCCCTGGCAAGGCTCTGGTACTGTTCATGTTCTCTTAGAAAACGAAACTACAATCCTCTTTGATGAAAAAGGCACGTGGGAGAGAAAAAACATAGCTTTTACAAATAAGCTACGCTTTAGATTATACCCCGATAGAATATCCCTCGAACACCTTCGCTTTGGAGAGACCACTCCCATATCCCTAGTAGATCTAATGCCTGAAAAAGATCACTCCTTGCGCACGTTAACGCCCCACCTTTGTGGAGAAGATTGCTATAAAGCCGAGGCATTTTTAGATAAAGATGGGATTCGTCTTGTCTGGGATATTAAGGGACCTAAGAAAAACCACAAGATTTACAGCTTTTATCAGGCTCTCTAGAGAACTCTTAGGATAAAACCTTTGAGGTAGTTGCTCTCGGGGTGGAAGAGGCTAATCGGATGATCGAAGCCTAGGGGTTGCCTGCTAAGGATCTGGATTTCGCGTTTAGCTTCTCGGCCGGCTTGGAAGATGAGGCTTTGAAAGAGAGTCTCGTCTAGGTAGTAGGAGCAAGAGGATGTAACGAGGATACTATCTTTTGGCATCTTGGAGAGCGCTTGGAGGTGGATCTCGCGGTATCCTTTTATAGCTTGGGGTAGATCTGCTTTCTTTTTGGCAAAGGCTGGAGGGTCGAGGATGACAAGATCGTATTGGAGAGGGTCTTCTCGGAGGAAGGCAAAGGCATCGGCTTTTAGGAATCTGCCCCCTTCATAGCCATTATCCTTAAGGTTTTTTTCAGCAAGGAGAAGGGCCTTTTCGGAGATATCTAAGGAGTCGACCTCTTTAGCCCCTCCTTTATAACTGTAGGCGGTAAAGCCTCCGGTGTAGCAGAAGGTATTAAGGACTCTCTTGCCATAGGAGAGCTCACCTACTTTTTTGCGTAGCTCTCTTTGGTCTAGAAAAAAGCCGGTCTTTTGCCCCTCTTTCCACGAGACACGAAAGGTAAGGCCGTTTTCTAAGATGGTTCCCTCTTCTAGATCTTCACCCCAGAGTAGTCCGACCTCTTCCTTTAACCCCTCTTCGCGTCTGGAAGGGCCGACAGATTTTTCGTAGATGGTCTTAGGTGAGAGCCTTTTTATGAGAAAGTCAACAATCTTTCCTTTAAGGAGGTCCATGCCAAGGGTGTTACTTTGTAGAACGAGTGTATCATTATACTGATCAATAATAAGCCCCGGTAGAAAGTCCCCCTCCCCATTAATAAGGCGGTAGCCATTTGTTACTTCGGGGTTAAAGGATCGCTCTCTTAAGGCGATAGCTCTTTCGAGGTGGAGGAAAAGGGCCTCTTCGGGGTCGGTAGCGCCATAGGAGAGAATACGACCAGAGAGGCTGATCTTTCTATGGAAGTAGGCGTGGCCAAGGAGCTCCTTCTGAAAAGAGTAGACAGGGGCGATCTCGCCATCTTTAAAAGAGGCTGGAAAGCTCTCAATAGCACCTGAAAAAATCCAAAGATGGCGCTGGTAAAAAATCGCCTCTTTGCCTTTCTTAAGCTTTACTCCATCTTGCATGACTACTAGTATAGAAAAATATCGCCTAGAAAAGAAAGTGTTTTGAAAAAAAAACCTCTTTTTAGTCATAATAGTTGGATCGTTTACGCTAGCTGAAGGCAATCCATGAAAGCACTACCTACGAGTGCCTTAGCCCGAAGAGCGCATAAGTAATTATTAAATTTTTTAACAATTTTACCCCTTCTTAGGTAGAGCAAAAAATCTACCACAATAATTTGGCTTTACTAAGAGATCTTAGTATGCCATAGAAGCATTTTTAGAAAGAGGAACCACGCCATGTTAATACATGAATTTATGCAACGTCACTTCAAACATTTCAACGCCCGAGAGTGCGTCCAGGCGGCGGAAGGTTTCCTCAAATTCCACCAAAGCGGCGGAAAAATGCTGATTACGCTTGCTGGTGCGATGAGCACAGCTGAGCTTGGCATCTCTCTAGCAGAGATGATTAGAGCCGGTTTTGTGGATGCTATCAGCTGCACAGGGGCCAATTTAGAAGAAGATGTTTACAATTTGGTGGCCCACTCGAAATATCGCCTTATCCCTAATTACCGCGGGCTCCAGCCAGAAGATGACAAAGAGCTCTACGAACAAGGACTAAACCGCGTAACTGACACTTGTATCCCGGAAGATGAGGCGATCCGTATCATAGAGAAGCACCTCCTCGCCCTCTGGTTAAAAGCAGAAAAAGAAGGCAAGCGCTACTTCCCCTACGAATACCTATACCAACTTTTTGAAAGCAAAGTGCTAGAGCCGTACTTCGAAATCGATCCTAAAGACTCTTGGCTCTACGCAGCTTGGCAGAAAGGATTGCCGATCTTCACACCAGGCTGGGAAGACTCTACGTGCGCTAACATCTTTGTTTCTCACATCCTTGCTGAGAGCATCACTAAAATAGATATCGTAAAATCAGGCCTTGAGCAGATGGCCAAATTGGTCTCCTGGTACAAAGAGACCTCAAAAGATTGCCAAATCGGCTTTTTCCAAGTCGGTGGCGGTATCGCTGGCGACTTCCCGATCTGCGTTGTGCCTTTAATTAGACAAGACCTACAAGAGTCATGCCCACTTTGGGGTTACTTTTGCCAAATCAGCGACAGTACTACTTCCTTCGGGTCGTATAGCGGCGCTACACCTAATGAAAAAATTAGCTGGGGAAAGCTCGATGTAGATACCCCAAGCTACATGATTGAATCGGACGCTACAATAGTGGCGCCCCTTATTTTCACTTACGTTCTAGAGAAAGGAGGTATTCAGCATGGTACAAAACTTGCTTCCGACAGTAACTTGGTCTTTGCAAGATAGCAAGAACACGTATGGTATCGGAAAGTGGGGAGATTCCTATTTTTCCCTCAATGAAAAAGGAAACGTTGTCGCACAGGTACATCCTGATTGCGCCATCGATTTATATGCTCTTGCAAAGGTATTTGCAGAGAGAGGCTATGAGGCCCCTCTCCTTTTTCGATTTAATGGCATTATAGAGAACCAAGTAAGGCGTCTTGTCTCAGCCTTTACCACAGCGCAAGAAAAGTATGACTACCAAGCAGAATACAAATTTGCCTTTCCTATCAAGGTAAACCAGCAAAAACAGATTTTAGATGTCTTAGAGGCACAAAATGATGTGAGCCTTGAAGTCGGCAGTAAAGCAGAGCTTCTAGTAGCGCTTACAAGACAAGGCTTTTCAAAAGGCCTTATCCTATGTAACGGCTTTAAAGACCATGAGTGTATTGAACTTGCTCTTCTGGCTAAAAAGATGGGCAAACGTGTCATTATCACCGTAGAGCAGCCGTATGAAATAGACCTCATCCTTAAAAAAGCGAAAAGCTTGCAAGTTGAGGCAGATATCGGCCTTCGCATGAAGCCCCATACTCAAGCAACAGGCCGTTGGAGCCTCTCGGCTGGTGATGGCTCTAAATTTGGCCTCTCAACCCACGAAATTCTCTCTCTTGCCAAAAAATTAAAGGCACTCGGCAAACTCCACTGGGTAAAACTTCTGCATTTTCACATCGGAAGTCAGATCGCAGCGATCAGCTCCTTTGAAAAGGTGCTCTCTGAAGTTCTTCATATGTATGGCAGACTCTCTAAGATCTACCCATCTCTCTCTTATTTAGATGTAGGCGGCGGCCTTGGTGTGGATTACGAAGGGCGCGCTAAAGACTCGCTCTTCTCTGTAGACTATACCTTAGAGGAGTATGCAGAGGCGATTGTGGCAAGCGCTGCCACTATTTGTGATAAAATGGGTGTGGCACATCCTATTTTGATTACAGAGTCAGGCCGATTTACTCTCGCCCACTCCTCTGTCCTTGTCACACAAGTAGTCGATGTAAACGTACCAAAAGAGACCTACAACGCCTCTCCACCAACACCGCTCCACGCCTTTGAAGACAGTGATTTAGATGCTCTTGCAAATCTATACCCAACAAGTGAAAACTATCGCGATGTCCTCTGTGAAGCTAAATACTTTTTTGATAGAATTCGAACAAGTTTTTCAGAAGGGACTCTCTCTTTAGAGGAATTGGCAAGCGCAGAAGCCTACTACTACCAGCTTCTCTATAAGATTAATGATATCACACAAGAGCTCGAAGGGGTCCCCCTCTATCCGCTCTACGATACATATGTCTGTAATTTTACGATCTTCCGCTCTCTTCCCGATGCGTGGGGGATCGCCCAATCCTTTCCCGTCATGCCTCTTCACCGTCTTACCGAAGAGCCTACGCGAAAAGGGATTTTAGTCGATCTTACCTGCGATAGCGATGGCAAGCTCGATCAGTTCACCGTAAACGGCGAGAGGAAGCCCTACACCCTTCTTCACGAGAAGAGTAGCGCTCCTTACTACATCGGTGCCTTTCTTGTGGGAGCCTACCAAGAGATCTTAGGTAACTACCATAATCTCTTTGGTAACACCCACGTCATCCATATCGATGTCGACGCTGAAGGCTCATGGGAGTATACCCATACAGGCCGTGGCCACTCGATACAAGAGATGGTCTCTTTAGTACACTACGATCCAAAAGACCTTTTAAACCAGTTTTATAGCCAGTTGGATCAAGCCGAAAAAGACCACTTTATTAACAATCGAGAAGTCGGCCGCTTCCGCAAAAAGTTCCGTAAAGTTTTAAACTCCTCTACTTATTTAAAGGTAAGCGATGGTTAACAATTTCCTAAACATCTCAGAAGAGTACGCCTCTTTAGAGCATGCCAGCACCGTTATACTCCCAATCCCGTTTGACCATACAACAAGCTATCAAAAAGGGACTAACAAAGGGCCCGAGGCGATTATTGAAGCCTCATCCTACGTAGAGCTTTTTGATATAGAGACAGAGGTTGAAGCGTATAAGCAAGGTATCCATACGGCAAAGGCCGTTAGCGCTAAAACATCTGAAGAGATGCTAAAAGCCGTCTACACGAGAGTAAAAGAGTTTTTAGACCAAGGTAAGTTTGTTGTCTCTTTAGGTGGTGAGCATTCGATCTCAGAGCCGATTATTAGAGCTCACACAGATCGCTTTGGCCCTCTTACAGTGCTACAATTAGATGCTCATGCAGACCTTATGCCCGCCTTAGGTGGTAACCCCCTAAGCCACGGCTCTGTTATGGCGCGTACCCGCGAAAATAAAGCAGTCGACCGCATTGTCAGTGTCGGCATTCGCAGCATGGATATCGAAGAGTTTAACGTCGCAGAAAAAGAGAATACCTTCTACGCCCACGATGTTTTGGCTACCCCTCTCGACGCCTTTATCGAAAAGGTCTTAAAGAGACTCTCACCAAACGTCTACATCACCTTTGACCTAGATGTCTTCGACTCTTCCCTCATGCCTTCTACAGGAACACCTGAGCCGGGTGGCCTCTTTTGGCACCATATTATGCCTCTCTTAAAGAGAGTCGCCAAAGAGTGTAACATCGTAGGCTTTGACATCGTAGAGCTAATGCCACTTGCGCACTTAAAAGCGCCGGACTTTCTAGCGGCAAAAGCAATTTACAAGATGCTTAGCTATAACATGCTCTACTCTAAACAGGAAGTGCCAACAAAGAGCTTTGTATAATCAGAGTTTCTTGTGTGGCAAGCGTTTAGCATCTGCAATACTGCAGAGGCGGTAACGGTAACTTTTTCTCTTGTCGGCGCTGAAGCTCTTCTGTACATCTACTAGGGATATGGGTTTCACCCGTATTTCCTATGCCCGGCTCACCTTTTTCACATCGACTTAAGACACAATAAGCACAACTTTTCGTTTTTGTAACACACTTGTCAGGACATGTAATAATAGAACATGACCCACCCCAGACTAAACTATAGCCACACCCCCCACAAAAATATGCGGCCACACCTTTTTCTCTTAAACGATTAAGCTCATCTATTGCAACTCTTTCGACTTTTTCATTGTATCCACTGCAGACTCTACACATGTAGGGTTAGTAACAGCTTGCAATAATCTATACAAATCTACTTATATATAATCAAATGAACAGATTTATCAAGATCGGAGAAGCAGCAAAACTGCTTGGCGTAAGCATGCAAACTCTAAGGATCTTA
>JAFEGE010000059.1 GCA_018240105.1 Verrucomicrobiota bacterium
AAAATTATTCGCCATTAAAGACCCCGTAGAGAACCGCGGAGTTTTTTCACGATTCGACAAAGGAGAAAAACTTGCTTGACATCAGCGCGATTAGAGAACCGCTCGTGATTCAAGAATCGGTTTTGACATCGTCGGTAGCGCTCGCCTTTCAAATTGCCAAATTTAGCCAACTTTTTAAGTTTGGCTAAATTTTGGCACCGGCTTTGCCTATTTCAAAAGCGAGGCACCTTCTTGTCACATCCCGATTCTTGAATTACTCTCGGTATAATCACATGCTTCTACGCCTAGTACTGACTTGCCTAAAGGAGTGAGGTTGATTTTTGGTTGCACATAGCTTGGGTCTTCAAGATACTGCATAAGATCTTGATGTATGTGATCTTTAGTATATTTCAGCTCAGGATAGGCGGGATTATGACCAGTCGAAACACCATTTTCAAAAGATTCTTTCCTAAGAATTCTGCCTACATCTGTTAGTCTAGCCTTTGGAACATAACACAAGTAACCAACCATTCTTACTCTAGGATTATCGAAGCCAGATCTATCTTTATTCGCATGTTGATTCCAATGAATCGTCCTTAATGATTAAATTTTTATTTTAATAAAAAATACCCTTATATATTGTTATTAATAAATATAATTAAAAAAATTAATAATAAAAAATAAGAGATTTTTATGTCAGACTACAACGCTTTTAGTGGTGGTTATAGAGAAGAGTCAAAGCCCGCTGAAAATAACTCCCATTTGACCAATCTTCTTAGCTCCATAGATCCCTACAAACTAGGGTCCTCTATCTGCTCCTTTTTAGAGACAAACTCTCTACCAGGTATGGCGTATAAAGCCCCACAAACTTCTCAAACCTTCCCCCTTATGGATAAAACTTTTACACAGGAAGCAGCAGCAAAAATGACGCCTCCTTCCAATAACAATTATCCCTTACCAGCCTCACCAGCGCCGGTTGCTCAGAGAGCCCCTATACCTACTTCTAAACCCGCTACCTATTACGAGAAAGAGGCTCCTTTTACGTATCAAAAAACCTACGCAAGGCCGCCTGCAAATCTCTACGCTTATGAATATTTAATGCCACTATTACCAGAGCTTTATGATCTATTTTTATACATGAAAGAGCTAATAGAGATGCTATATCTCCCCGATTTAAGAGATGAGGATTTTGCTTACCTCTTTAATGAGTTGTCCATTACTTTAGAGAGTTTGGGTGCTTTTGCTAGAAGGTCATAAAAAACTAAACACCAAAAATTTATACATCAAAATTAAATCTTATATAATTAAGTAAATATGTTTATAAAAAGGTAATTATGCCAGCACCGATTCCCAGACCGAGCACGCCACTTAATCGACCTAGATCAGTAACGCCCCCGCCAAGACCTTCCACACCAGTATCACCGCGCCCTAATGCGCCAATGCCGCAGCGATTACCTCCATTACCAGTGCGATCTGGGACTCCTCCTTCATCAAGACCTGGGACTCCCGCGCCTTCTCTTTTAAGAGCCTCTTCTTTTACTAGACCCGTTCCTCAAAGACCTCCTTCACTTCTAGCTAACGAACCCCCGCCTCCTGTACGCCGCTTCCCAACAAGACTGCCTCCTATGATGCCAAACAGGTCTGTTCCAGAAGGAGCGACAAGAGGTTGGGATGTTGCACGAGTAGTTGCTGGCACTTCACGCGTTGCAGGCGCCTTTAGACCTCCGCCACTTGAGTTAAGCCCTCCTAGAGCACCTATTTCACCAGTTCGACCACCATCGCTTGCGCCTCCTTCTCCGGGTCTAACAATTGGAGAGAGATCCCCTATGGCCCCACCCCCTCCGAGAGGCCCGACGCTCCGACCTGTAGCACGACCGACTGCACCGCCACGCCCTGCATCACCACCACCTGCTGCGACCGAACAATCTATGTTTGAGAGAAGAATGTGGGCAGGCGATTAAGCTCTCTTTAATTCTCCCGCCTATACTCAAGTGAATTCATACTGCTGGTGATCCAAGAATCGGCTTTGGCATCGTCGGTAGCTCTCCCCTTTGAAATTGTCAAAATTTAGCCAACTTTTTAAATTTGGCTAATTCTGGCACCGGCTTTGCCTATTTCAAAAGCGAGGTACCTTCTTGCCACATCCCGATTTTTGAATTACCCTCGATATAGCAGGAATAGCCTCTTTTTAATTCACTTTAGTATATGTGCAAAATGTGCTATCTTCTCTTTCTACATAGAATTCTTTTGGAGAGATACGCGATGGATAAGAGATCGTTTTTGTTTATTTTTTTAGTAACCACCTCTGTACTACTAATAAACAATTATTTCTTTCCCTACGAAGCCCCCTCTACGCAAAAAGAAAAAGCTATAGAGCATGTCCAAGAAAGGGGTGATGAAGCAAAAATTTTAGAGATCGCTAATCTTTATGATAAAAAAGACTACTATGTTCTAGAAAATGAAAGGATGCAGGTAGTCTTCTCTGCTTCTGATGGCTCTATTAGTGAGATCAACCTTCCCTTTCAAAGCAAAACACATCCAAAGAGCATTGTCCATACGATCGATATCGATGATAAAATTGAAGAGCGCTACAAAAATAACGCCTCTTTTCCTTTGCAGAGCTACTATATTGTGGAAAATGGCTCACCTGTCTCTAAAGAGCCTACAAAAGGTGGCTACACTCCACTATTGCGTAGAAGTCTTCTAAAAGAAGATGGCTCATTCTCTTACCGTATGCCAGCAAAATTCTATGCAACAGCGCTTTTATCTAGCAATTTAGAGACCGCCGGACTCGCTGCTTTTAAAGTCACTAACTTTACAAAAGATAGCATCACCTTAAGTTCAGGCAGTGTCACTAAAACTTATACGCTCTTAGATACCGCCTACACTATAAAGCTTTCTATCACAAATAGCGATACAGGTAACCGTTTTTGGCTCTCAACAGGCTTCCCAGAGGTAGAGCTTGTATCTGGCGCTTACGCTCCCCTTTTACAAACTTACACGACAACTGGCACAAGAGGAAAGGTTGCAAAAATTCCGCTACCTAAGAGTACTGGGTTGTACGAGACAGCCCATCCAACTTGGGTCTCAAGCTCTAACGGCTTCTTTGGGATGATTTTAGACCCTTTAAGCCCACTGCATGATGGTGTGATGACAGAGGTAGTCTCCGGACAAGATATCCCATCAAGACTTACCCTTATCGATGCAGACTACAATATTTATCCTGCTTCTAACTACCCAGGCTACCAAATCTTCCTACCAAGCCAGGGACAAGAGCAAACAAGCTCTTGGCATTTTTATGCAGGCCCTTTTGATACAAACCTTTTAAAAAGCGTTGATAAAGACCTCTCTTTAACAGGGGAAAATCCTTATTTTTCAAAGGCTACTAAAATTCACGGCTGGTTTGCTTTCATATCAGAGCCTTTTGCAAAAATCATGTTTGTTCTAATGCAGTTTTTCTACTTTATCACCCGCTCTTGGGGTATATCTCTTATCCTGATTGCGCTAGCCTTAAGAATCATCCTCTATCCGCTAAATACGTGGTCTTACAAATCAAATCTTAAAGCGCAAAAAATTGGTCCTAAACTTACAGCTCTACAAGAGAAGTATAAAAACGACCCAAATCGCCAACGGATGGAAATGGCGATGCTCTATAAGACAGAAAAGGTAAACCCTCTTGCTGGTTGCCTTATCTTCTTAATCCAGATTCCTTTCTTACTCGGCGTTTTAGACCTTTTAAAGACAAGCTTTGTCTTACGCGGTGTTTCGTTTATCCCAGGTTGGATCGACGATCTAACAGCGCCTGATGCTCTTTTCTGCTGGACAAAGCCGATCTTCTTTTTAGGCTCCTGCTTTCATCTTCTTCCTTTCATCCTTGGCGCTCTCATGTACGTCCAAACTAAAATGGGTGCTAAACAACAAGGCCAAGCACCTGTTAATGACCAACAGGCGCAGATGCAGAAAGTGGGCTCCATTATGACGATTGCCTTCACCTTCTTCTTCTACAACATGCCATCAGGTCTTAATATTTATTGGATCTTCTCTACTGTTTTCGGTATCCTCCAACAGTGGTTGATCATGAGACAAACTACCGTACGCACTAGGGGCTAATGCAGGCATGGCATGAGTTTTTACAGACTTTAGAAGAAAAGCTCAGCAAAACTGCCGTGGATAAATGGATTCGTCCCTTAAAAATTATCCGCTTCGATGCCTGTAACCTTTATTTAGAACCGCATGACCCCTTTCAGATAGGTTGGCTAGAGGAGCACTTCCTCCCTATTGCAAAAAAATCGTTTGTAAATGCCAATGGCCACCCTATCAAACTCCACATCTCCTCGGGGGAGAAGAAAAGTTCTCCTTTAGAAGGAACCTCAAATGTAGATCCTATCCCTGCCTTTCAACCGCTTACCTTTGAAAGTGATCCCATTCTACCCTTCTGTACTTTTGAGCAATTTGTCGCCTCAGAGAAAAATAAGAGGCCTTTTGTTAGCTTTGCTCGTCTTTTAGGCTGGAATGCTCTTACAAATAAAGAGGAAGAGACAAGAGAGTCGTGCAATCCAATCTATCTCTACGGTCCAGCAGGCTCTGGCAAGACGCACTTACTTATGGCAGCTGCCAATTTTTTAAGAAGTAAAAAGAAAAAAGTACTCTACGTAAAGGGTGAGACCTTCACTGCACATGTTGTAAATGCTATCCGCGCAGGGGTTATGACAGAGTTTAGACGCGCCTACAGAGGGATAGATGTCCTCATCATAGATGACGTTGGCATCTTTGGCAGAAAAAATGCAACGCAAGAGGAGCTCTTTCACACCTTCAACACACTCCATGTCGATGGGAAACAAATCCTCCTCTCTGCTCACATCCACCCACGGCTTTTAGAGTACATAGAAGATAGGCTTATCAGCCGTTTTGAGTGGGGTATCACCCTTCCCTTAGAAAAAGGCGATGATCCTGTTGTGCTTGCAGAAGTGCTTAAAAGTAGAAGTGCCTTTTATAACTTGCCTTTGAAAAAAAACTTACAAGAGTATCTCTTAAAGCACTTTACTAGTAAAACCACCCTATGTAGAGCGCTCTATGTACTAAAAACGTCTAAAGAAGAGAAGAGCTCTGTTATGGAACTCTCCTCTTTAGAGCCTCTCTTGAAAAAGCTTTTTGAAGACAACGCAAAAGCTGCTTTAACCCCTGAGAAAATTTTAGATTTTGTCTCTACAACCTTTGGGATTAAGAGTGAGGATCTTATTAGTAAATCAAAGCTAAGAGAATCGGTCCTTCCAAGACAAATCGCGATGTATCTTCTCCGTGAAGAGCTGCACCTCCCCTTCATGAAAATTGGCGATATTTTCCACCGCGACCACTCGACCGTAATGTCCAGCATAAAGCTCATCACCCAAGGGATCGCCTCGCAAGACCCTGACGTTACCTACCACATGAATCAGCTACGAACGCTCTTCTCCAAGCTTTGAAGAAGCTACCAGGCTCCCCTTCTGCCTATAGGTCCCCCAGCACCGTGAGCTCTGGCATTTGGTGCAAAGCAAGGAGCTGCCTTACCCATTTTATAGATAACGCCCTCTATAGAACCATAGAGTTGTCTGCCATAGCGAGGGTTAAAGACACCGATGGCAGCGGCAAGCGTAAGTCCTACGATAGCAATCGGAAGAAGCGCTACACGTAGTAACTCTTTACCTGTATTGAGAAGCTTTACCTTTAAAGGAGCTTTGGCGATAGCAAAGCGGCGGATAATCTGCGCTCCGGTTTCTGCTACTAATGAAATAGAATAAAGAGCATGGAGAACCGGTGTTCCTATAACAAAAACAGCGCACTTGGCTCTTATAGTGCTCTCTTTCTCATTTAGGTATTTTTTACCGGTTACATCATTTCTGATCCATTTTGGGATCTCTATTCCTTCATATTTATCCCCATCGCTCACAACCGTCCATCCTGATGGTTGAAAATCTTTAAAACTATAGCTAACTTTAGCATCTCCATCGATTCCAGCAGATGTAGCGTTCGGTCTAAAACAAGGGGCTGCTTTACCGGTTTTATAGATAACACTCTCTATAGAGCCATAGAGTTGTCTGCCATAACGAGGGTTAAAGACTCCGATGGTAGCGGCTAAAGTCAGCCCTACGATAGCAATCGGAAGAAGAGCGACACGGAGGAGCTCGTTGCCTGTATTTAGAAGCTTTACCTTTAAAGGCGCTGTGGAGATAGCAAAACGGCGAATAATCTGCGCTCCTATTTCCGCTACCAATGAAATAGCGTAAAGAGCATGCAAAATCGGTGTTCCTACAACAAAAGCAGCACAGTTAACTCTTATAGTGCTCTCTTTCTCATTTAGGTAGATTTTACCGGTACGATCATTTCTGATCCATTGTGGGATCTCTGTTCCTGGGTATTTTTCCCCATCGGTTATAACTGTCCACGCTGTTGGTTGAAAATCTTTAAAACTATAGCTAACTGTGGCGCTCATTCTTTATTCCCTTTCGTATAAATTAATAAGACCTTAGAAGCTGTGCAATCGAGGTTTTTGCAACACGCATCCCCGCTAAGAGAGATGCTACCATGGCAGCAATTGTGCCGAGTAAAAGCGTGAAGAAAAAGGCTGCTAGACGAAAATGGAAGATCACAACAAATTGGCGTGTTTGGCCTGGGCCTGGGGGCATTAAAAGCCCTTTATCAACAAAGAGCATCAAAAGACTGTAGGCCAAAGCCATGCCGATAACACCACCAAGTACAGCCAAGAGCGCTCCCTCCGTCAGGATAAGGCGCATAATTTGGAAGACCGATTCGCCATTAGCTCGGAGGTTCCCAATCTCTTGCTTTCTTTCTAAAATGGATGCGGAGACTGTATTAAAAACGCTTAAAAGGACGATGCCTAAAATGACCGTCTGGACAATTCTAAACTCGGCTTGTAGCCAATCAACAGTATGCTTGTAGTAGAGTTTATCGAGAATGTGAAACGGTGTCGCCTCTAAAGAGGGAAAAGCCTTTTCTACTTTTTCTGCCACACTCTCCCAATCAGAGAGATTTCTTAGAGCGAGAGAGACGAGCTCGATATTTCTTGTCTTTAAGAGCTTTTGCGCCTCAGGTAATTGGATGCGGAAGATACGGCTATCAAAATCAATAGAGCCGGTATGAAAGATCCCTGTGACAACAAATTTACCCTCTTTCATAAGCCCTTTAGTAGAGGTTGCCACAACTGTGACCGTATCACCTGGCTCTACATTTAGAGCTTTAGCAAGGCCATAACCGAGAAGAATACCATTTGGCTGGGTCGATAGGGTAACCCCCTTCTCCACATTTAAACTCTGGAAAAACTCTCCCTCTTTCTCTCCTTTAATCCCTTGGCCAAGACCGCTAACGGTAATGCCACCCTTTTTTAAAAGGGCGGAAAAGGAGGCTCGTGGAAAGACTTCCTCTACCTCTTCTAGAGAGAGAAGAAAATTTGTAAGCTCATTTTCATTCTGTATCCAATGTTTAACAGGCTCTTGGAAAACGGTATCGCGATAACCTTTCGTGTAGATCTGTCCAAAGCCGTAATTGGCATGGATGGCATTGTAGCGATACTCTCTAAAGACGCCATTGATAAAGCCATCAAAAGCAAAGAGCGCACCAGCTCCTAAAGCAACTGTGAATACGATCGCAATCGTGCGTCTAAAGTTACGAAAAAGGTTTCGAAATGCTAAAAAGAGTCCCATACTACCTTCGTAACCGCCCATCTTGTAAATGAAAGTTTTGTTTGCCAAAAGACTGGACCATGCTGTCGTGGGTTGTCAAAATAATCGAGCTTTTACGGCTCTCTACCCATTTAGCAAGCACTTCCATAATCCCATAGCCTGTCTTTTGATCTAAATTGGCTGTCGGCTCATCCCCTATGATAACAGCAGGTCTTTTCGCCATAGCTCTTGCAATAGCAACGCGCTGCTTCTGCCCACCGCTTAGCTCTGATGGCCTTTTCTTTCTGTGTTCCCATAGATGAACTGCCTCTAGAGCCTCTTCACAGCGCTCGCGGATCTCTTTTTTCGGTAGATTTTGTCTAAAAAGAAAATAGTTTATGTTCTCTTCAGCCGTAAGAGTCGGATTGAGGTGAAATTGCTGGAAGATAAATCCTATTTGAAATTTTCTTATATAATTTTTTCTAATCTCTGTAAGCGCTGTGATATCTTCATTTTTAAACAAAATCCTACCTCTTTGGAGAGGCTCGATAAGACCAAGGATATTGAGTAAGGTAGATTTTCCAGAGCCAGAGGGGCCTGAAATCGTACTAAGAGCCTCTCCTGGAATCTCTAGGTTAAGGCGGGAGATGACTTCCATCTTCTCTCTACCGAGAGTATAGGAAAAAATTAAATCTTCAATTTTATATAAAATAATTTCTTCTTTCAAACTAGATTCTCAGTTAAGATTTTCTATATTTTATTATGAGAGAATATTAAAAATCTAGATAAGATTTAATAAGGAAGATTACTTTTTATTTTTATGGCGGGCCATGTGCTTTTTACGGAGCTCTTCAAACTCCTTCCGAAACCTCTCTATCTCCGCATCGCTTTGATCTTCGATATCAAGGAGGCTATTTCGAGTATTTTTTGTCCCGTAGAGAAGCTCATCGAGCTTTAATTGCATCGATCGTGACTCTCGTGTTTGTGTGTTCTGCACAAGGATCACCATGATAAAGGTACCGATAGTCGTTGCTGTATTGATAATAAGCTGCCAGGTGTCATTAAACCCAAAGTAAAAACCGCTGCCTGCCCAGAGCAAAATAAAGCAGATCGCCAGAAAAAAAATAATCGAGGAGCCCATAAAGACAGAGGCTCTCTCCGCTAATTTACGAAAGAGAGACTTAACTTGTTTTTTAGTCACTTAAAGCCTCTACGATACTTTTGGGATGACGGGCACAAAGCTTTTGATATCGCTCATTTTGAAGCCGCTCGGAAGATCTTTTTCTGAAGCCTTACGCCACGGTATATTTTTACCAAAGATCCAAACTTCGCCTCGCACGATAAGGTCTTGTCCAGAGAGCCAAAACTCGGCATCGTAGACTTTACCTTTCTGAGGATCTATGATTTTGCCTTTGTATCGACCATTACGACCCTCTTTGACATCGTAGACAAAATCCATCCCACAATAAGGCGGACTACCGACAACCCCTGTCGACTTCTCTTTTTTCTCAAGGATCGTGTCTTTAATTTTGCCTTGCTCATCATAAGTGGCGAGCATTCTGCCGTAATAGACCCCTTTGTACTTGTAAATCGCAACAAGGCTTCGAGGTTTATCGGACTTTTCATCGCGACTCTTCCACAGCCCAGTGATGTCTTTACGCTCAGTAGTTGTTGAACAAGAGGCTACTAAAGCAGTTAAGCAGCAAATAATAAGTGTGCATATTTTCTTCATAACTTCACGTATAGCGTTTTTGCAATAAAGTAGAACAAAAATTTACGGAAGTGTTGAAGGGGGCGATGGCTTGTTGGAGCACGTCTCTCGGATTAACAAGAGGCTAAGCAGTGCTAAGACAAGAGAGATCGGAATGATCAAAAAGGCTGCTTTGTAAGCACCTAAAGAAAAAACGCGGGCTCCATCGACAATCTTACCACTCCAAGTCATATCTAAAAACTTACCGGCAAGAGGATCTGCTAAAGCACCAAAAAGAGCATTAAAGGCGTTCATAAAACCCGCAGCTGTTGCAGCAAGCATTGCCTTGTGCGTCTCTCGAATCATCGTAAAAGAGAGAAGGAAGCTACTGATACTAAAGCCAAAAAGGAATAGGAAAAAATTAAGAAGGATGTGTGACAAGCTCGGGATGTAGATAACGGCTGTGATAGAAAATAGAGCAACAAGCGTTCCCCAAAAGATTACAATCTTTCTAGAGCCAAGCCAGTCAGAGAACCAACCAAGTAAAGGGGCTCCCAGAGCAAAGCCTATAAAAATCAGAGAGACAGACTGCGCTGCTAAGTTTTTCGTAATCGTAAAGGCCTCTTCCATAAAAGAGACGCCCCACAATCCCCCAAAGACCATAACAGGAGAGAAGGCAAGGCCGCTATATAAGGATAACATCCAAGACTGCTTATGGTTTATTACCTTTTTAAAGCTCTCTAAAAGGGAAATTTTATCGGTAGAGACGAGCTTATCTTGCTTATGGCTCGGCGCTTTATCGCGTACGATCAGCCAAAAAAGAATAGCAAAGACAATCCCCACAAAACCAATAAGCTTTATAGCCTCTCGCCAAGCAAATACATCTATTAAGGCTGCAAGCGGCGCCTGCCCTCCTACTGCACCTAACATGGCAATCGTCATCATAAGACCACTCATAAAGGCAAATTGCTTAGGAGGAAACCAGTTGGCTATGAGCTTTAAGCAGTTAACAGCCGCAAAAGCAGCTCCAACCCCTGTTAAAAAGCGTCCCACCATGGCTAATCCAAAATTTGAGGCTTCGGCAAAAAGAATGGTTCCAAGAGCGCAAAGGGCAATGGCAACAGTTGTGACTTTGCGAGGTCCAATCTTATCTAACAGAAGACCCGCAGGGATTTGTAAAAAGAGATAGGCGTAGAAGTAGCTGGCAGCCAAATTACCAAGGCCAGCGCCCGTGATGTCAAAAGAGCTCATCAAAGCGTTATTCATAACGCTCGGCGAGATCTCTAAGACGTTCTTATAGAACATAAAAAAAGCACTTAAAAGCCAAATTAGCCAGGCGCGCAACATATAGGTCTTTCGTACAGGGGTGATTTCAGATTTACTATTTCGGCTCATAACATCTGTTATGCGAAGGAGCCCTCTTTTTAGCAAGAAGAGAGCTCCAGAAACCTTAGATTTTTATGTAAGAATCGCCAGGTTTTTGATCAGGTCTTCCTGGATTATTATAGCCAGGCTTTCCACCTGCATGATGGCCTGAGCCAGGAACAGGAGCAAGCTTCGGCGCATCCTTCTCTTTATCAAAGCGTCCCTCGATAATTTTCTGCGCAATGTCTCTCCATCTCTCCACAGCTTCTACAAAGATAGGGGCAAATCTACGAAGCGTTGAAGCGTCAGCTGTTGCCATTTCAAGAACGCAATGCATCAAGATAAGCTCTTCTTTAGTCGCAACACCAATGCCACCGCCAGCCATGTGGCCACCAAGCATAGAGCCTTCTAGGAGAGTCTCATAAAGAAGAAGAAGTGTTTTTGGATCCTTAGGTAAACCATCTAAAATAGGTGAATAGAGATAAAGACGATCAGAATTCGGCTCATATGTTAAATGGAGCGAGAATGTGTTATCTATACCGAGAATACAGGTATGGTTTTCATCAAATGCTAAGCCAGTTAAGTTTAACTCTTTTCCAAACTCTCTTAAATTATGTTCTGCGTTTTCTAGTGACATTCACCCTCCTAAGTAGAATCCTGCGGTAATCTTGTTAATTACTGCCTACGCTTATACAATACCAGACAATTTTTTCCTATGATTTTTTAATTCTTCTTGCTAACACAAAATTCAATGAAAACAAAAGAAAGTATTTACCCTTTAGGGGTCATAAAGACCGCTAACTCCTTGAAAATAAGTTTTTTTTCTAAAGGGGCGAAAGAAGTCTCTATCGCTCTTTATTACCCTACAGCTAGAGACCCTTTCCAAATTATCCCCCTACGAAAAGAGACTGAAAGCCTCTGGCACTTAGAGCTACCTCTTCTACCACCAGAGACCGAATATCTTTTTCAAGTCGATGGCGCCTTTGTTTTAGACCCTTATGCTAAAGCTCTATCCACATCTTCTAATTGGGGTGATCCCTTTACGCCAAGATGCCAACTCACCTTTGACCATACCTTTGACTGGGAAGGGATAAAACCGCCAGGATATTCTCTTAATGACCTTATTATCTACGAAATGCACGTCCGAGGGTTTACGCAAAGCGAAACGAGCCAAGTAAATTGTAAAGGAAAATTTTTAGGAGTTATCGAAAAACTGCCTTATCTTAAGAATTTAGGGATCAACGCAATAGAGCTTTTACCCATCCATGAATTTGATGAAACCGAAAGCCCCTTTATACACCCCCTTACTAAAGAACCCCTTTGTAATTATTGGGGCTATATGACGGTGAGTTTCTTTGTCCCCATGAAGAGATATGCAACAAACAGCGAAAGACTTACGGCACTTACTGAATTTAAAACCCTCATAAAAGAGTGCCACCGCTACGGGATAGAGGTCATTTTAGATGTCGTCTACAACCACGTCTCTAAAAAAAGCCCCCTTCCTCTTATCGATAAAGAGAGCTACTTTATTTTAAGCGAGACGGGAGAAGATACAAACTACACAGGCTGCGGTAATACCATAAATGGCAATAGTCCGGCCTCTATAGACCTTATCCTCGCCTCTCTACGCTATTTTGTAGAGGAGTGCCATGTCGATGGCTTTCGCTTCGACCTTGCAGGTGCTCTCACAAGAGATGCTACAGGCGCCATCTTAAAAGAGCCCCCTCTCTTTGAAGCCCTTGCGAAAGAGTCCTGCTTTCACAAAACAAAACTCTTTTTAGAACCGTGGGATGCAGGAGGTGCCTTCCTTTTAGACCACTTTCCTATGGAAAATGCCTCACTTTGGAACGGTAATTATAAAACAGATGTCCGTAAGTTTATGAAGGGTGAGCTTCACAATCCCACACTATTTGAAGAGGCCCTCCTTGGCGCACCAAGCTTATGTAAAGAAAAGAGTCCTAATCGCTATGTTCACTATATCACTTGTCACGATGGCTTCACCCTCCGCGATCTTGTCTCTTATCAAGATAAACACAACGAGAATAACGGCGAAGAGAACCGCGACGGTGAAAATTACAACTTCTCTTTCAACTGCGGTCTCGAAGGAGAGACTTTTGACCCTACAATAAGAGAGCGCCGCCTTTTAGAGATGCTAAATTTTCATCTTATAAACCTTCTATCAAGAGGGATTCCCATGGTTGTAATGGGCGATGAAGTCGGTCTCACCCATCATGGCAACAATAACGCCTACTGCCATGATATAGAGTGGAATTGGATGAACTGGCAAGAGATAGAGACGCGAGAAGGCGCCATTCTCTACGCCTTTGTTGAAAAGGCAATCGCCTTACGAAAAGAGCTGTCTCACCTCTTCTCCAATCGACCTCTAAAAGAAAAAGAGGTTAAAGTCTTAAGAAAAGAAAA
>JAFEGE010000005.1 GCA_018240105.1 Verrucomicrobiota bacterium
TAGAGACGAGCTGAAAAAACTGTAATAATTTCTAAAACATCTTGCGCAAGCTCTTCTTCGAAGGAGATCTCACTACCTTGATTAATCAATACCACTTCAATCTGTTTAGCCTCACATAGAGCAAATACAAGCTCTGCTCCAAAACGTAATAAACGATCTTTATGTGTAAGGACAAGGCGTGACATTCTACCTTCTAAAATCATACTCAGCAAGCTTCTAAGACCCTTTTTTTGGTAGTTCATCCCAGAGCCCAAATCTTCAACCACTTGAAAATTCCAGCCATGCTTTGCGCAATAATCAGAAAGGACTTGCGATTGTCTTTTTAAATCGCCCTTCTGTTCATGGCTTGATACTCTTGCATAGGCGATCGTCAAACGGTCTTCCATCTTTTTGCCTAGCAAGGATTCTACGTCATAGTAACGAGTATTCCCTTTAGATTTTTTTGCGGGAACAATGTAGCCATCCTCTTCCCATCTTCGAAGAGTTTGAATGCTTACGCCAAGCAGCTTTGCTGCTTCTCCGATCTTGATAAATCTGTTCATTTGATTATATATTAGCAGATTTGTATAGATTATTGCAAGCTGTTACTAACCCCTCTATCTCTTGGGGATCTGAGATGGTTTGCATGTTCCTATTCGACATAGTAAAGACTGCCTCCACTCTCTTAAACCGTCTACTTACAAAGGCATCTATAAAGGCTGGTATCTCTGATGCGCCTATATTTTCAATAAGCTCTCCTACAACATAGGCATCCTCAAAAGCTTGTGCAGCGCCATTTTGCAAGGCCGGTCCAAAAGCGTGCGAGGCATCTCCAAGAAGCAGTATGCGATTAAACCCATCTAACTTGAATCTGACGCTCGCACTTCTCTCCATAGGATAGCCCTCAAAATTTTGACTATCTATACAAGAGACTATGGCCGGAGCTGGGCCTCCAAAAGAAGAAAATAGATCAGAAAACCTCTCAAAGCAAGAGCTCCTCACAGGCTGGAAAATATGGCCGTAAACATAGACTTGCTTATCTACCATCGGATAGAAGAAAAGGAGACGATCCTTACCTAACATGTAAGTTGGCATATCAATACCACTCTTGGTATTAACTATCGTTCGCCACACTAAAAGGTTTAAAAATTCTGCTCTCTCCTTTGGATGGATTTTCTCACGAAAACTGGAATGGATACCTTCAGAGATAAGGACTAAATCGTACTGCTTCTTTGTATCGTCAGAAAACTCTATCGTAACAAGGCTCTCATCCTCTACAAAACTTGTAACAATAACTCCCGTTTTAATCTTGATTTTTTCATCTAAGCTAAAGAGCAGCTGTTTGTACAGATCTTCTCGCCCAATAGAGTAAAAAGAGCTTCCATCTGGATGTATAGAGGTCAAATCTTCTTCAATGATAAGCTCTCCTTCCTCATCGGTAAATCGCATCTTAGTAATAGGGACTGCCTTTTCACCAATAGAGACCCCCAATTTCTCCAAAGCCCAACTGCCATTGGCTGGAAAAGCAATACCTGCTCCACCAGAGCGAAGCTCTGGCTCTTTTTCAATAATGTCTACATAGAGCCCTTTATTTTGGAGCGCTTTAGCAACAGATAGACCGCTTAGGCCTCCTCCTACAACTAAAATACGTAGCGAGTTTTCTTCTGCTCCAAAAGCAATATGCGTCATACATAGCGTTAAGAGAAATAGGACTTTCTTAAGCTGCATAGTTAGCCTCTAGTAAGCTTAGTTAAAATATTCAAAACCTGTATAAAGCTCAGGGCTGTATCCTTCATGCATGTAGGAGGCTGGAGAAAAGCCAAGAGAAAGATAGAGCTTTTTGGCCTTTTCATTAGCATGTCTTGTAACAACAACAAAATGGCTACAATCTCTAAACTCTTTAAAAAGACCGCGTATTAAAGAAGAGGCAACGCCCCGCCTTTGGTAGCTAGGGTCAACAGCTAACTGTTGCAGATAAATTTGTTCAGGGAACTTTTCTACATCTACAACCAAAAAACCTATCATCTTATTCTCTATTTTAGCAGCGAGCCATAAGCTATTCTTATCAGATCCTGTATAAAACTCTTCAAAGGCATTTTCAAGCCACTCTCGCATCGCCTCTCTAGAAGGCTGCCTTAAAACTTCGAGTGGAATCTGACTGTAGTAGGTTCCAAAAGCCTCCACAAAAATCTTCTTAGAAGTCACATAATCGGGCTCATCCTCCCAAACATAGGTAACCGCGGTAACCGCATCTTTTTCTACCTCGTTTTCTTCCGCTGATAAACCAAAACCCCACAACAGCATGAAACTTGTTAATAAATATTTAATCACAATCCCTCCTTTGTGAAGAAAAAATATAATCAAAACTTCTAATTTTAACAATTAGAAGCAGAAATAAGATGAAGATTAAGAAGTGAATATGTCATGCTGAAGATATGAACCTTTTTGGCAATACACAGCCCCTCTATTTTTCTAAGGGTAAGCGCTTCTCGCGCTAAACATTCCCTCCTCCTTACATAAATCCTATTTCAGAAAAAATTAAAAAAGAGAAATCTCATGCGTACACAGAAATTGGGCTTTTGGGCCTTAACATCTTTAGTTGCCGGTAGCCAAATTGGCACGGGCATTTTTTTACTCCCAGCAAACCTTGCTGTCTATGGAGGACTTGGCCTTTTCAGTTGGCTTCTTACAGGAACAGGCGCTCTACTTTTGGCGATGGTGTTTGCTCGTCTCTCAAGAGAGATGCCAAAGACCGGAGGTCCTCATACTTTCATAGAGGCGGCTTTTGGTAAAACAGCAGGCTTCTTTGCTGCTTGGACCTATTGGGTGATCTCTTGGTTCAGCTCTTCGCTTGTCGTTGTTGCGATCGTTAGCTACCTTAGCCCTCTTTTAGGCCCTATTTCACCTTTTGCAACTTTAGCGCTACAACTATTCTTTCTGGCTCTACTCACAATTTTAAATCTCTCCGGCATACGATCTGTCGGATTTGTAGAGTCTATTTTGACTATACTAAAGTTACTACCTTTGTTAATCGTTCCCATCGGCGGGCTATTTTTTATAAATAAAAATTATTTTAATCTTAGCGAGATCCCCTCTTTCCCGGTTGCGTGGAGCCACCTTACAAAAGCAGCCCTTTTAACTTTCTGGGGCTTTATTGGCGTTGAAACAGCAACCGCACCGGCAGAGACCATTCACAATCCCCATAAAACCATCCCACGTGCTCTCATTACAGGAACAGCCATCGTTCTTATTGCCTATGTTTTTAGTAGCAGCGTAGTTATGGGAGTCGTACCGCCGCTCGAGCTAATGCAATCTAAAGCACCCTTTGCAACAGCAGCGGAGATTATCTTTGGAGGTAACTGGCATCTTGTTATCTCTATTGCAGCCTCAATCGTCTGCGTCGGAACATTAAATGCTTGGGTATTTACAAGCGGCCAAATAGCCTTAGGAGCCGCTTATGACGGCTATTTCCCTTCTATTTTTGCCCATAAAAACCGCAAAGGAGCGCCTGTTTATGCCGTGTTAATCTCCTCTTTGGGGATTGTTCCCGTACTGTTTCTAGCTATGAATCAATCCTTAGGCTCTTTCATCAATTTTATGATCGATGTCTCTGTGACAGCCTTTCTCTTTATTTATAGCTTATGCGTCATAAGTTATTTAAAGCTGTTTTGGAAAAAAGCTGAAAGAATCAATCTCGGAGGCATTCTCATCTCGATCGGCGCCTTAACTTTTTGCAGCTGGATTCTTATCTCCTCTGACCTAAAGACTGTGGGGCTTGCAAGCTTAATTAGTTTAACGGGAGTCCCTCTCTATCTCTGGAGGAGAAAAAAAACGCTCTCCCCCGCATAAACTTGATTAAAGGGCTTCCCCTAAAAAGGAAGCCTTATCTTGCGTAAGAAACAAGAATGTCCCGTACCTCTTGGTCTGTCATCTGTTCGAAATCTTTCGTCTTCTGATAAAAATCATCGCTATTCCAAATGGCCTCTTTAGGAGCGCTTGCTAGAGCGGCCCTGCAAAAATCCTCTTCAGAAAGTCCTGTCTGGTTAAGAACCGTCCTTTTACCGCCAGGCGTTGTAACGGGTGTTGCTATAATAATACGCTTTGGCTCGCCCTCTGGATGGCTCTGAACGCTCTTCACACAAGCAATCATGGTGCCACCACTAACAACACCATCAACAACTATAACAACTCTATCCTTAACCGAAATCAAAGGCCTTCCATCGCGATAGACAGAGATTCTACGGAGTATCTCTTTGTAGGTGGTTTCAATACTTGCTTGGACCTCTTTGCTATCCATGTCGACATTAAGGTAGTTAATCGCTCTCTCCATATAGACGATCTCCCCTGCTTCGTTGATGGCACCGACGCCATAATCTGTCGTACCTGGGGCTATAACTTTGCGTGAAATGACTAAATCAAGGGTTGGATCACCCCCCGCTTTACGAATGGTATCAACAATCCCTTTTGCAAAGAGAACACCCCCTCTAGGGCAGCCAAGGACTACAGCATCTTTTAACATCTCAAGACCATATTGAGAGATTAGCTCTTCTCCAAGCAACCTGCCAGCATGTTCTCGCCCTTGAAAAGGCGGCTCCATGGGGCGCCAACATAAAGTCCCATCTCTTGTTGTAAAAAGTTCGCCTGGATCTCTTATTTCTGCAGTAAGAGGCAAAAGTGCTGCTAAGCCAGCAACCATTTTTAAGTTAAAATATTTTATATACATAGAAGCAATCCTTTTTTATGGGTTAAATATGAAAGCGAAAAAATGATCTTCTCCTCATGTATTCAATTGCAAGTCAAAATACCTCTAAAATTCACAACACAAAAACATTGCTAATAAATCTATTAAGTAGAATGATAAGCATGTTTCTATAAAACATCAAATAGTGAGGTATTTATGAAAATTAATTCAAGTCACATTTTTATTGCATTATTCACTTGTTTGACTACAGGCTTTCTTTGTGCAAACAATAAAACTCCTGGTGAAAAGTTAGATGAAACAATTGAAAAAACAAAAAAAACTATCGAAGTAGCAGAAGACAAAGCTAGAGATCTTGCGCATGATGCCGAAGAAAAAGCCCATGATGTAAAAGAGAGCGCCAAAAAGAAGGCGACTGAAATTAAGGACAAAGTAAAAGAAGAGTCCAAAGACGCTCATGAGAAAGCAAAAGAAAAAGCTCACGACGTAGTCGATAGTTTATAAGTAAAATGCCAATACTACTGAGAGGCTTATACTGTCTCTCAGCAGTTTTCTATCTTAAGATAGACTTCGTGCCAAAGAACAATCTTATCATCTTGATCCCACTCTAAGATCAAGATCGCCTCAAAAATTTCCTTAGATTTATCTACACGCGTAATATAAGCCTTCATAGGGATAGCTGCTTTTTTGCCCTCTACAATCAAACTACCGAGGTCATAGGCGATCTTTTCAATGGAGGTTCGAAACTGATTTAAGAAGGCAAAATAATTATCATAGTTTGCATCGTAGGTTTTCCCATTGGCAATCACCAAAAAGCTCGGCGCAAAGTAATTACCGATTTCTGCCTTTTTTAAGGCAGCCCCCTGAACAAGATTTTTGGTATTCCAAGCAAACAGATTTTCTACAAGCGCTTTACGATCCCTAACTATAATTTAGCCTCCAACTGCCGCAGGGGAAATTCACGATTGCGAAGGACCTGCTCTTGCCATAGAGGCGGAAGTCTTGGATTAGCAAGCAACTCTCCATGTAAATCTAAAGATTCTTGGTAGTGACAAACATAAAAAGAGGCAATAGAGAGCTGAAAGGAAAGGCCATAGTCCTCCACCCATCCCATCGAAAATAAAATGTCTTTTTTATCCGATTTTAACTCTCTCTGCCAAGATTTGATACAGTCATAGGCAAGTTGGTAGGCGCTATTTTGGTTGTATAATTCTGCAATATAGTAGATAGGCTCGCTCCGAGAAGGATTTTGCCGGTGGGCCTCAAAGTAACTTGCTAAGACCTCTTCATAGGAGTAGTTCAGCGCTTTTTTTAGGTGAGCTGTTTGGAGTAGAGACCAAAAGACCTCCTCTTGCCATCCACCCATGTGAGCTCTTCTCTCATAAGCCAAAAGCGCCTCACTCGGATAGTTGGCATCGCGATAGCTCTCTGCTAGATAAAAGACATAACGAGCATTATCTGGCTCCTCTTTAAGAGCCTCTTCCAACACACGTGCTGCTTCTTGGAATTTTTTTGGATTTCTCGAACGACTACCCTGGCTGCTAAAAACATAGGTTAAGCCCGTTAATGTCTCCTGAGATTTTGCGTAATCCCATGTAATATATTCGTGGATGACCCCTTCCCAGTGACAGCGAAGTGTATCTTTAACAAGAAGAGGTTTCATATAAGAGAAGCTCGGCACATGGTACGATTGCCACCTTGCCCAATAGACGTCGGCATCTAACTGTGACAAAACAAAATCAGGACTCTCTTCTAGCCAATCATCGGCATCTAAAAATAGCATGTAGTCAGCTTTTCCTTTCGCAAGTTCTAAAGCTTCGGTTCTATTATAGCCAAAATCGCGCCACGGCCTTTCATATAACTCTCCTGGCATATCTTCAAGAGCTTTACGGATTACCTCTTGCGTTCCATCAGAAGATCCCGTATCTACAATCACCCAATAGTCAATCAGCGATTTAACTGAAGCGATAGCTCTTTCGATAACATGGCTCTCATTTTTAACTATCATATTCAAACAGATGCGAGGTTTACTCCCCTCTTCAGCCTGTCCAAAGAGTGTTAAAGGAAGGCAAAAGAAAAACCACGCCTTTAAGTACAACAGCTTCATGAATTTTAACCTTTTGTTATACAATTTTTCATAACCAATTTCTTCAAATTTAGGATAGCTTTTTTAGTTACTCCATTGCGATATACAGATAGAGTTTGTAGCTCCAGCAGCCAATGTAATAAGAACCCCTGCTCCTTTAACTTGTATAGAAGCTGGAAGATCACCAGAGCCAATTTGCACCATCATAAATAGCGTTAAAGGAGCGCCGCCTAATAACATTTTAGCAGCCCCTCCAATCGCATTTCCATTTAGATAAAACTGCACAGATCCTAACAAAGACAGTGTTGTTGTTTGCGCACTAAATTGTAAAAAATATGTGCCTACCTTTGAAATAAGAAATGTAGAGGTATCGCTTTGAGAAATGCTAGATCCAAATACTACAGGAGTTTGGTTAAAGGTGCAGGCTGACCCAGCAGCAAGACTAATATTTCCAGCACTTACATTGTAAGTAAACAATCCCGCTAAAGTAGACCCCGTAGCTCCAGTTGCACCAGTAGCTCCAGTTGTTCCTGTACTACCTGTATTTCCCGTTCCACCAGTTGGCCCCGTAGGTCCCGTACTACCTGTAGGACCTGTTGCACCCGTAACACTTGTTCCAGTTGCGCCCGTTGGACCTGTTGCCCCTGTGCCTCCTGTAGGACCAGTACCTCCTGTCGCTCCAGTAGCACCTGTACCCGTCGGTCCTGTAGGACCAGTAGCACCTGTTGTTCCCGTGTTACCAGTTGGACCTGTAGGTCCTGTTCCTCCTACAGTTCCAGCATTTCCTGTAGCTCCCGTTGGCCCCGTACCACCTGTGGCTCCAGTGCCTCCCGTACTTCCTGTAGCACCCGTACCACCAGTAGAGCCAGTGGCTCCTGTAGCACCTGTACCCGTCGGCCCTGTAGGACCAGTTGCGCCCGTAGTTCCTGTGTTACCAGTCGGCCCTGTTGGTCCCGTACTTCCTGTAGCTCCGGTATCACCAGTAGAACCTGTAGCTCCTGTACCTGTCGGTCCTGTAGGGCCAGTAGCACCTGTGGCTCCAGTGCCTCCCGTTGGACCTGTAGCACCCGTACCACCAGTAGAGCCAGTGGCTCCTGTAGCACCTGTACCCGTCGGTCCTGTAGGACCAGTTGCGCCTGTTCCTCCCGTAGCTCCAGCATTTCCTGTAGGTCCGGTTGGCCCTGTACCACCTGTGGCTCCAGTGCCTCCCGTTGGACCTGTAGCTCCGGTATCACCAGTAGAACCGGTAGCTCCGGTAGCACCGCTACCCGTCGGTCCTGTAGGACCAGTTGCACCCGTAGTTCCTGTGTTACCAGTTGGTCCTGTTGGTCCCGTACTTCCTGTAGCTCCCGTTGGCCCTGTACCACCTGTGGCTCCTGTAGCACCTGTACCCGTCGGTCCTGTAGGACCAGTTGCGCCTGTTCCTCCCGTAGCTCCAGCATTTCCTGTAGGTCCGGTTGGCCCTGTACCACCTGTGGCTCCAGCGCCTCCCGTTGGACCTGTAGCTCCAGTATCACCAGCATTTCCTGTTGCTCCTGTAGGACCCGTGATACCTGTGGCTCCTGTTGAACCAGTCGCACCTGTAGCGCCTGATCCTGTAGGACCCGTTGGGCCAGTAATACCAATACCTGTTGCACCGGCGATACCTGTCGCTCCTGTTGAACCAGTCGGTCCTATGCTACCGGTAGGACCTGTAACTCCAGTTGCTCCTGTTGTACCTGTAGCACCCATAGAACCCGTGGCTCCGGTAGCACCTACACCCGTGGGTCCTGTAGCACCAGTTGCACCTGTAATTCCTGTTGCTCCAGTAGAACCCGTTGCACCTGTAGCACCAAAGCCTGTTGGTCCTATACTACCAGCAGGGCCTGTTGCTCCGCTGGGACCAGTTACTCCCATAGGTCCAGTTGCCCCTGTTGCGCCTGTACTACCAGTTGCCCCTTTATCACCAGTAGCTCCTGTGCTTCCTGTAGGACCTGTAGCACCGGTTGCTCCAGCTACTCCGTTAGGTCCTGTAATACCACGTACACCAGTAGCTCCTGTCGCCCCTGTGGGACCAGTGGGGCCAGTAGGACCTGTCGGACCTGTAGCATCAGCGGCAGCAGAAGGACTATCTGCGGGAAGAGATGGAACAAGTGCTCCCAAAATAGTTAAAGGTAAAGATCCGGTTCTGAAACCCTCTAGATGGATAGATAAAAAAGAGACCCCTAAAAAAAACAAAAATGGGCGGTTGCTAGCAAATTTCATACGTATAAAACTCTTTAGGTTGTTGAATAAATAATGGTTGTAGAGTGTTAAAAAACCACTCCCTTAGACAGCAATAGATAAAAGCTCTACAAGAAGTTCGATAAACTATGACAAACATAGCTTTGGTTAAAAAGAAATGCTCTAAAACCTTATTAAAAAAGAAACCTGATGAGATAAGAGCAATTTTTGATCGACTAGAGCAGCATGCCGAAGGCATTATAGACACTCAAAAATTCTCTTGCATTTTTAGATGTCAAATAAATTATTTGGTTTATTGATTTTTGACAAGTATTTTGGTTAAGCTTGATGGCAAGGCTCCTAAACAGACTATAGGAAAGGTTTTTATCCGGATTTTTTACATATAATTTTTTTTATTTTGAATTACAGGATAAAAAATAATTTTATTTGACTTGTCAAAAAATGAAAAAAAAACTAGCAATTTTTATAAGTTTTTTAACCTTTCACCTCCCTACAGAGGCCGGCAACTTAGGTTATACAGCGGATTACTTTAGTAATACGATCTTTTCATTTGATTTAGAGACCGGAAATTTTACTCCTGTAATAATGCTTCCGCCAGGAATTGATCTTATCGACTTACAGGTTTTTAATAATAAGACTATTTACGCTTTAGCTTTTGGCGATAGAAATTTGTACGCCGTTGATTTAAAAACCAATACTTACCAACAAGTAACACCAACTCCTATCGGCGATAACTCTGAATTCGTATATGGTGTCGGTATCGCAAACGCAACCACAGCTTATGTAGTAGGATACCAAGAAAACAAAATATATCGCGTCAATTTAGAGACAGGAGCCTCTACAACACTTACAACTCTTGCCGGTAATCCTGGCCTTACAAATATTGCTATTAAAAACGAAAATATTGGTTATGTTGTTGGCTACTCAGACAATAACATATATGAAGTCGATCTTATCAGTGGGACATACCAACTAGTAACACCTGTATCTATTGGCTTTCCTAATATCGTCTCACCGGAAGGAATTGCTCTTGTAGGTGATAACACTGCTTATGTCGTATCTAACCTGGAAGGGACAGTATATGAAGTAGACCTTCAAACCGGCAGTTACTCGCTTGTTACCCCCGCACCGATTCTTGATGGCGGCCTACCTGCACCTCTTATTAATCTTGCGGCTTACCAGGGGATGGGCTACACCGTCAACAATTTAAGCGGGCAGATTTATAAGGTAGATTTAACAAATGGTAGCTTTATTACGCTTACAACTATTCCAAGCGTTGCCTTAACGGGGATGACGCTTTCCATAGAGCCTGCTGTTTTCTTTATGGGCGCCCTACCTCCGCAAATACCTCTTAGTAATCTTCAAGGAAACAACCTACACCTTGCTACTTATCTTAACGAAAATGCACCTGATGAGACTATCAGCCTTTTCTCTATCCTGACAACAGAGCTTAATGCATCTCTTGAAGCCGCTGCACCCACTAGAAACAGCTCTTTTACCTATGGGGCTCAATTAGGCTCTCTTGGTTTTATCCGTATTATAAATGAACACCAAAGGCAAAAAAGGTTTCAACACCAAACACAAGGCAGTTGCTATTGTGAACCAGATGGTCCTTATACAGTTTGGATTGCTCCCTTTGGTGGTTATACAGAGATGCAAAGACAAAGCCAAACCCCCTCTTTTAATATGAGCGTTGGTGGTATTACAGCAGCGTTTGACTATAATGGAGTTAATCGAAATTTTTTTGGCTTTGGCGCTAGCTATCTTTATACAAATTTACAAGAAAAGCATAGCGCCGGCCATGGCCACATTGATCAAGGATCTCTCATCCTCTATGGAACAGCAAATTTACAGCATTGGTATTTTGACTTTCAACTATCTGGCGGCTTTTATTACAGCGAGAGTGTTCGAGAAATCGCCCTTCCCGAATTAAATGCGACGGCAAAATCTCATCCAAAGGGGTGGCAGCTAGCCCCAAGCTTTGAGATTGGCTATAATAATTTTGATTTTGATAGCTGCACATCTTTTGACTCTGGAGCCTCACCCTTTGTATTGATGAATTGGGTTGCAAATTGGGAGCAAAAGCTCAAAGAGAACGGTGCAGAAGGGCTTAACATGGGGCAAAAAGCTCGTTTTTGCTCCCTTTTACAGGCTGAAGCAGGGGTACATTTTCACCAAACAGCCTATTGGCCTGGCGGAAAGACTATGTTTCAAGAAAAAGGAGCCTACTCCTACCAACAAGCTTTTGGCACAGGGTCTCTGACGGCTTATTTAGTCGGCTCTCCTAACTATTTTACCGTAAGCACTCTTTCTAAGGGGCAAAATTTAGGGGTCGTAGAAATTTCAATGGTTGTTCTTCCGGATAACACTAAAATGCCTTATGTCGATATCTGGTATGAAGGCCAATTTAGCGACGGCTATCAGCTTCACCAGGCTGTCATAGAACTTGGAAAAAATTTTTAATCTCTATATACTACTGCCCATTCATAACTCTTATATAATCGCATTTTTCTCACTCCAACAGATAGAATAATTTTTAATGGCTACCTCTGAATTCTTTTTACCGCTACTTCTCGATCAAGAAGATAAAACCTCTCCTTTAGCAAATTGCATACGAAATAACTACCGCCATTTACGAAAATGGGGTAACCGTACTAAAACTAATTGCTTTCGGATTTACGATCGAGATATCAAAGAGTATCCCCTTGCAATCGATTTTTATGATGGCCGCTTCTGCGTTCACTATTTCACAAGTAGTCGCGAAGAAAACGAACCTCGAGAAGATTTATACGAAGCGGCAATGAGCGCTCTTACTCTCCTTTTTAATCCACCCCTCAAAGCTATCTATTGGAAAGCTCGGATAAAGCGAGAAAGAACAGAGCAATATGAAAAAACCGACGATACAGATGAGTTTTTTTATGTCTTTGAATACGGCGTGCGTTTCATAGTCAATTTAACAGATTATCTTGATACAGGCCTCTTTCTAGATCATCGAGAGACCCGCCAGATAGTTGCAAAATTAGCTAAAGGCAAACGCCTTTTAAACCTTTTTGCTTACACATGCTCTTTTAGTGTTCACGCCTCTTTGCAAGGCGCCCTCTTTACTAAAAGCGTTGACCTCTCAAATACCTACACAGAGTGGGGAAGAGAAAATTTCCTAACAAACGACCTCTCTTTAAAAAATAATCTAATTATCCGAGAAGACTGCTTAAAATTTCTTGAAAAAGAGCGCACCATCTATGATGTGATCGTCATCGATCCCCCAACAATTTCTCGCTCTAAAAAAATGGAGGGAATCTTTGATGTGCAAGAAGATTATCCCTTTTTAATCGAACGGGGTTTAGAACTTCTCGCGCCAGGTGGTACCCTTATTTTTAGCACAAACTCTCGCGAGTTTACCTTTGATAAGAGCCTTTTTGAGGATTGTACAATTTTAGATATCTCTAAGAAAACAATCCCACTCGACTTTCATAATCAGAAGATCCATCGCGCCTGGCAGATTTTTCCAAAACGAGAAATGGACTAATTAAGAATTTTGTTTTTGATCAAGCTCTTCCCATAGAAGATAGAGCTTTTCTATTTTTGTCTCAGCAAGACCGATAGCCGTACAGACTTCACTAAGGCGCGCACTATTTTCTGCGACCTCTTTTTGCTGTAAAAGAAGGCTTAGCTCTTTTACCTCTTCCTCTAACTTTAGAATTTTGCCTTCGATCTGCTTGTACTCTTTTTGTTCTGCGTAAGAGAGCCCCTTTTTCTTAGGAGCCACCTCTCTTTTATCCTCTTTTTCTGCCTTTAGTGGTGGAGCTATTGAGGGCTTTATAGAAGCCTCCCACTGCGCATAGCTTGCAAATAGGCTCGATTGCGAGGGATCGCCTAGAGCTAAAAAAGTATTACAAATACGATCAAGCATGTAGCGATCGTGGGTAATCAGCACTAAAGCGCCAGGAAAGTCGAGAAGGTTTTCCTCCAGCATCTCTAGCGTTGGAATATCTAAATCATTAGTGGGCTCATCTAAAAGAAGAAGATCTGCCGGCTGCAGCATTAAATGGGCAATCGCAATCCGAGCTCGCTCTCCACCCGATAATCTGCTTAAAGGAAGATCTAGAAAATCTGGTGAGAAGAGAAACCGTTTACACCAGCCGTTAATATGGATGGGCTGGCCGCGAAATGTAACAAATTCTTTATTAGGCGAGAGCGCCTCTCTTAAGGTAATGTGATCCGGCAGTTTATTGCGATGCTGATCAAAATAGACTACCTTCAAATCGTCCGCTGTCTTAAGAGTGCCGAGATCTGGAACTATCTCAGAAGCAAGGAGTCGTAAAAGCGTTGTTTTTCCAGAGCCATTTGGTCCCATCAACCCCATTCTACTACCAGGCGAAAGCGTGAAATCTAATTTTTCAAAAAGAAGTCTACCACCTACCTCTTTACGAACATTTTTAGCGACTAGAAGCTGTCTGGTACTACGCTCACTACCCGCAAAATCGATAGAGACATTACGCTCTTGGTTTCTTTTTTTGATCGCAGATAGATCATCTAAAAGTTCATGGGCTTCATCAATACGAGCCTGCGACTTTGTCGTTCTAGCTTTTGGGTTAGAGCGAAGCCACTCGACTTCTCGGCGCGCTTTAGAAGCCATAGACCTCTCTTGCTCCAGCTGTCCCTTTAAAAATTCCTCTTTTTTAGAGAGAAAGTTTGTATAAGAGCCCTCTAAGCTAAAGAGACCTCTTGGATAGACAGGATCTATCTCTATAATGCGATTAGTCGTATGTTGTAGAAAATAACGGTCATGGCTGACTAGTAAATAAGTGGTTGCCTCACGCGTTAGAAATTTCTCCAGCCAAAGAACCCCCTCTAGATCTAAGTGGTTAGTTGGCTCATCGAGAAGAATAAGATCAGGAGCTAACATCATCTCTTGAGCTAATAGGAGTCTTTTTTTCCACCCTCCGGAGAGACGATCTGCAGAAGGCTCAGAGCCCGTAAATCCAAGTTTACTTAGCCACATTTCGGCAAGCCGCTCTTTTTCTCCCTCATAAAGATCGGAGCCCTGTAAGGTTTCGACTAGAATATCGAGCGGCATCTTTGCCGGAAAATGGCAACTTTGCGGCAAATAGCCGATTTTAATCCCTCTTTTCGGAGAGATTGTCCCTTTATCGGCCTTCTCAAGACCTTTAATAATCTTTAAAAGAGTAGACTTGCCACAGCCATTACGGCCAATTAAACCAATCCGATTGCCCTCAAAAATACTTAATGAGAGATCCGTAAATAGATCTCTAGAGCCAAAAGCTTTTGAAAGAGACTCACCCTGCCATAAAATCATAGCAATAGTATAGCTATTTTCCTTCTAAAAGGATCCTTAAAAAATTTATTGCAAAGGATTATTTATTACCATCCATGATACTCTAAAGTGAAAGAAGCATAAGGAGTCTTTATGAAAAAGCCAGCAAAACCAGCTAAAAAAGGTAACAAGAATAGCGATTTTAAAAATCCTGCTCGTGGTGGCCAAGGTGCTGCTAAACCGCAAAAAATTATTAAACACACAGTTCGCGGTAGATAAGCTATAACAAACGGCGCGCCTTCACATTTAAGAAGAGTATTCAGGGTTGTAGGCGTGCTGTTTTATCCAGGCAGCAATGTCCGTTGGACGGCTAACGCGTGCTAAATTTTGATCAAATATATTTTTAGCAACCCTTGCTGCGACTCTTAACTCAACAGCCAAAATATCGGACTGTAAGGGATAGAGAGTGCCTTGCGAGAGCTCCTCTTCCGACACTTCATCGGCGATTGCATTAGCCGCTTCAATGAACATCGCATCATTAACTCTTGTGGCTTGTGTTGCAAGTACCGCCATACCAACCGCTGGAAAGATATAGAAGTTATTCGCTTGGCAAGGGTGATAGATTTTATCTTTGTAGCGAACAGGTTCGAATTGGACCCCTGCAGCGTAGATAGCCTGCCCGTTTGATTCTTCATACGCCTCTTTAGGTGTACACTCTGCGTGCTCTGTTGGGTTCGAGAGAGCAAAAATAATCGGTCTTTTGTTTATAGCCGCCATAGCTCTAATCACCTCTTTGGTAAAGATACCGCCAACGGTGCTCACACCAATAATAGCTGTTGGTTTAAAAATAGTAATAGCTTCTACGAATTGTTTTGTTGGCTTTAAACGATGTGCATAAGGCTTTTGAAACTCTAGAAGATCTTTGCGACTCTCTTCGATGAGGCCAAGGGCATCAAAAAGAGCTATCTGGTCTTTAGCTTGTTGTAAAGAAAGCCCCTCCTCGACCATGACAGAAGTAATTAAATTCGCAATCCCAATTCCAGCTGAACCTGCGCCTAAAAAGAGAATACGTTGGTCTCGGAATTTTTCTTTTTTGATTTTCATGGCATTTTTAAGACCAGAGACTGTAATCGCAGCTGTTCCTTGGATATCGTCGTTAAAGCAGCACACTTTATCGCGATAGCGAGCAAGTAAATTAACCGCATCTGCCCCCGTCCAATCTTCAAAATGGATACAACAGAGGGGAAAGACTTCTTGTACTGCTTCAACAAACTCATCAACAAAGGCATAGAGCTCACTCTGTGGCGGCCTTTTCTCTTTAAGTCCAAGATAGAGAGGATCTTGAAGAAGCGCTTCATTATTTGTTCCCGCATCTAAGTAAAGCGGCAATAAGTACCTTGGAGGGACAGCTGCAACTGCGGTGTATAGCTGAAGCTTTCCGATCGGAATGCCCATACCATTAGCCCCAAGGTCGCCAAGTCCTAATATCCTACCGCCATTGGTTACACAGATAAAGCGTATATCTTTCTCCGGAAAGTTCTGTAGAATCTCTTTTACTCGTCCCTTATGTTTGATAGAAAGATACATACCGCGCGTCTGCCGAAAGCCAACATCAAACTTTAGACACGCCTCCCCAATGGTCGGATCATAAACAATCGGCAAAAAATAGGCAGGATTTGACATGAGCGTCTTATAAAACAGAGTTTCATTACGCTCTAAAAGATTCATTAAAAAGATGTACCTTTCATAGTCGGTAGTCTTACAGCCAAGCTCTTTTAAAACACGTTGTAACTGTAAAGCAAGCGATTCTACTTTATCGGGAAGTAGCCCTTCAAGCCCGAGAGACTTTCTTTCTTCCTGAGAAAAAGCTGTTCCCTTATTTGCTTTAGGAGATCTCAAAAGATCTATGCCGAAAAGTTTTTTCATGAAGGACCTATTTTTTTAGCTGGATGGCACATTTTTAAGGGGTTTACTATACGATCAAACTCCTCTTCCGTTACAAAGCCGAGAGTTAAAGCGGCCTCTTTTAACTTGATATCATGATCTAGGGCGTAATGGGCGATTTTAGAGGCTTTATCGTAGCCAATAGTCGGGCTAAGTGCGGTCACTAACATAAGAGAGTTATCGAGATCAGCCTTAATCCTTTTAAGATTTGGCTTGATCCCTCGCACTAAGAACTTCTCAAAATTACAGACAGCATCGCTTAAAAGCCGTACCGAGTGGAGAACGTTATAAATGATTAAAGGCTTATAGACATTCATCTCTAAATAGCCGCTTGCGTTGCCAAAGGCAGCTGCCATATCGTTTGCCATCACCTGCAGAGCTACCATACATAACGCTTCACACTGCGTTGGATTGACCTTTCCTGGCATAATAGAAGAGCCGGGCTCGTTTGCTGGGATTAAAAGCTCATAAAAGCCAGCTCTTGGACCGCAAGAGAGGAGTCTAATGTCATTGGCAATCTTATACAAAGAGATAGCAAGATTTCTGAGAGCGCCACTTAAAGCTATTAAGCCGTTATGCGAGCCTTGTACGGCAAATTTATTCTTAGCAGAGATAAAGGCAAGCTTTGTCAATTTTGCAATGTAGCTTGCTACAAGCTTATCAAATCCTTGTACAGTATTAATCCCTGTACCAACAGCAGTACCACCAAGAGCTAATGCATAGACCCCCTCTAAAGAAGCCTCTATCTCTTCTATGTGAGCTTCTAAAAGAGCTGCATACCCAGAAAATTCTTGTCCGAGCGTTATAGGTGTAGCATCTTGCAAATGGGTGCGACCTAACTTGACAATCTTTTCCCATTTCTCTGCCTTTCTATGGAGAGTCTTTTGTAAAAGAGTAAGCGCGGGTAAAAGAGTCTCTTTTACCTTAAGAGCCGCTGCTATATTCATAGCGGATGGAAAGGAGTCGTTAGAGGATTGCGACATGTTAACATCATCGTTTGGATGGATAGGTTTTTTACTACCAAGCATCTTTCTTGCTATCTGTGAAGAGCGATTTGCAATCACTTCGTTCACGTTCATATTGAATTGGGTACCACTTCCTGTCATCCAAACATGCAAAGGAAACTCTCTCTCATGTTCTCCCTTCAGAATCTCTTCACAAACGCGGATAATTAAATCTCGTTTCGCTTTGGGTAACCGCTTTTGCCTGTGGTTTGCCATAGCGGCAGCTTTCTTAAGGATAGCGTAAGCCGTGATCAATTCTCTTGGCATTAAATCCGTTCCAATAGAAAAATGCTCTAAAGAGCGCTGGGTTTGCGCCCCCCATAAAGAGGTAGAGGGAACCTTCACCTTACCTAAACTATCGCTCTCTATACGCCATTTTTTCATAAACACACACTATACCGCTTGTGATGCAAGAATCGGTATACCCTACCCCTTCTTGCTTAGTAAAAAACTTATTTTTAATCTATCTAAAGATGGATTGTTATTAAATGCCTTATAATAAATATTTTAAATTTATACAAAAAGACCCAATAAATTGTGATATAAACTCTTATTCTATAAAATATAAGCATGGCAACAGCTCCTATCTTTACTAGACACATTCTATCCTCTTTTCCAACTCTCCAGGCTTTTGTAACTAATAACCATGCTGTAAACAAAATTACTGCTTGGCAAAGTTTCCCGTGCTTCGCAGCTAAGTTCTCTGCAATAAAGTCCTCCTTTACCGTTCCAAGCTATAGGTATACAGATCCTTATGACAACCCCCTAGGGTGGGTTTGCAATCTAATTGCTCGCATTTGTAGAGCTGTTAGCCGCTTTTTTACCTGGTGCCACCAAAAAGTTAGAGCGAGTAGGTTTTTAGCAAGCGCTACAGAAACGCTTTCAAATTGTTTTAAAGAGTGGCATGAAAAGACAAAAACGCCGACCCTGCCCCCCGTCTCTTTTTCCTGCCTCTCTATTACAAAAAATGCTCCTAATACGGAAGGAGCCTATGTAGCTACCCATCCTAAAATTCCTGTAAGCTTTTTAGATCCTAAAGTAGCCAGAAAACTCCTATTAGATAAACACGGCTCTCCTAAAAAAGAGATCGAGTTTAAGAGCGAGGGCTATTGTTATGGCATGTCTCAGCTATTTCTTCGTTATTATTTACTGACAAAAGGAGCTTTCGCTTTTAACCCTCGCTTACAAATGCAAGCGCTTGGCTTATACTTTTTTAAAGGAGCTCCTCCCGAAGCCGTTGTCCTACAAACTTTCCAACTCATACGAGGTGGAAAAATGCTTGGTGTAAGGGTTGGAGAAGGTTCTAAAAAATGGGACCACCATGTATGCGAATGGCGCTATGGAAATATTCCAGAGGATATCACAACAAAGCTTGCCTCCGTAGCCAATGGCGCTTATCGAATATCTATCAATGATGGAGGCGTAGGCCACAGTATAGCTTACGTAAAAGCGGAAGGAAAAGGGTTTGTTTTCGACCCAAATATAGGCATTATAGAAATAGGCGGTGACCAAGGTAGGGGCTTATTAAAAATGCTCATCTGCAGCTGGGGTAAAAAAAGGCCACCAAAGTGTGTAAAAATCTCTCCCCCCTACACTCTGCGAACTTAAAAGTGCAGGGAAGTTCATTTTAAAAAAATCCATCACATCTCTTGTAAAATTTTATAAAAATTTATAAAATGTAAACAATATCTTTATAAAACAAGAGGTACTCATGAGTTCTTTAGCTTGCGTTGCTGCATCAACAGCTATCACATTCCTTTTTCTCTACGAACGTACTAAGATGGTAGTTTGCCGAAAAGTAGAGAAAGAGCCCTTCGGTTTCTTTTCCTTACCTCCCGGAAAAGATGTTCGAGAGCGCGTTATGAAAGCCATCACCCCTATTTTTGGCTCTAGAGCTTTCGCCGACGGTAAAGATGTAAGCATTCGCTGCTTTGGCAACCTTGTCGTAGCCTACTACTGTAAACCAAATCTATTAGCGCAAAATAAAACCTCCTTAAATGGCATTGAACTTCGTATCATTTCTCTAGAAAAATTTAGCCGCGCAAAAGAAAGTCCCTCTCATTTCACTGTTAAGATTAATGGTGAACCTGTAACTCTTAGCCTGGAACTTGCCGAAGCATATAGAGCCTTTCCTCGCGCATGCTTAAGAGAGCAACCTCTTAGGCGGGTTCATTTTCCTGAAACCTATCGAGACTTTTCTTTTCGTAAATCCACTTGTTGCTAAAAAATAAAATTGGTATAACGAGATCCTTTAACTTTTACCGGAAGGAATATGAAAAACCTATATCCAGTAGTAATCGGTTCTGCTCTATCGATCGCAATGATTGGCCATGCAGCACCTTCAAAGGGCTATAATCAGCCTACACAAACCTCTTATGAAAACTCTAATCCCTATCCGATGCGCTACGAAGTATATGGAGCCTATCTCTATCTACAGCCTAACGGCAGCCATCTTTACTACGGAGCAGAGGCGATCGGTTTAAATAATAGCATTGCCGTACCTGCTGTGAATGCTAACTGGAATATTTTAGAAGTCAAACCAAGCTACCAATCTGGCTTTGATGTAGGGGCTCGGATTCTGTTTGATTACGCCGATTTAGACATGACAGTGAATTGGGAGCGCCTCCATGCTAGTGATTCTAGCTCTTTTGTCGTCTCTTCTGCAGCTGGCTATATGGTTGGCCCCTTCTTTGATATCGGGCCTAATGCAGCGCCTTATAAAATTGCCTCCGGCCAAGCAAGCTTGCACTATGATCAGGTGAATGTAGACTTTGGCACACAGTTTAATCTTACAAATAGATGGCGCGCTGATGTATGTGCAGGAGCTGGATTTGCTTACATTAAAGAGTCTCTTGGATCAAGTTACTCTAGCCTTGATGGAACGATTGTCCGCGAGGTAAGTACCTACTCTAAATTCTTAGGGGCAGGCCCACAGCTAGGTCTTGACTTTCGTTACAAGATCTGTGGCAATTTTGCCTTCTTGAGTGATTCGATGCTCTCTCTCTTTATGGGACAGCTAAAAAATGGCACAACTTATGAGTCCTCAACACCAGAGCTTGCTCTTCTAGATGTCGCACAACCAAACGTTCAAACAACAACTGTACCGCATAGAATGCAGCTTGTTCCAGGTTTTGAGCAAAGAATTGGAGCCTCTTATGATGCTTCTTTTGATTGCGCTGATCTAACATTAGCGATTGGCTATCAGTGTCAAATCTATTTAGATGCGATTCAGACGGTCGATATGACAGCACCACAAGTACTGCCGCCAGCTGCTATTTTTAGTACGCAAGTAGGTGTCTACGCTGTAGGCTTTCAAAGAACGCTTAGCAATTTCATGCTGACAGGTCTTTTTGTATCACTAGACCTTCGTTTCTAATTAGATATATAAAAAAGGCCGGGGATCTCCCGGCCTTTTCACTTAAATAATACCAACTAGCTTTAAGATGATAATGAGAACTATTGGCACACCCAATAGCCATAGAATAACAGCTTTTCTCATAAGTCCCTCTACGTGTTAACGTTACCGCAAACCTTTGTTTTAGGTTATTACCTATGGTTTCTCAACTTCAACACTTTTTGGCAAGGGGAGGGTCTTACGAAAACTTTTTACTCCCTCTATTGTTCCCTTTAAAAGAAGAGCCGCCTCTTTTTGCACCAAAACCCGCAGAGCCTGCTTTTCTAAAAGAGCTGCCCTCTTTAGGACGAAACGATTTTCTGCTGCTATTTTTAAAGCCATCACCTTGTGAGCGAGAATCTCTTCTCTCTTTTTTGAAGAAGCCTCTTTTCTCCGAAGAGTCAGATCTTCCTTCACGTCTTGGAAAACCACCCTCTCTTCTTTTAAAAGAGCCCTCTCTTGGACGGAATTCGCCCCCAAAGCTCTTTCTTTCTTTTTTAGCAAAAGAGTCACCTTCACCTTGTATGGCCGACTCTACTTTTTTTCTAAAAGAGTTTTCTCTTGATGGAGAGCGCTCTTCACGAGGTCCTTTTCTAAAGCCACCTTCTCTTGGAGCAAAGCTTCTTTCTGGGCGTGGTCCTCTTTTAAAAGAACCTTCTCCTCTTGGAGAGAACCCCCCTTCAGAGCGTGGGCCTTTTCTAAAACCACCTTCTCGTGGGGCAAAGCCACCTTCTGCGCGCGGTCCTCTTTTAAAAGAGCCTTCTCTAGAAGAAAAACTCCCTTCAGAGCGTGGTCCCTTTCTAAAGCCACCTTCTGAACGAGGACCCTTTCTAAAAGAGCCTCCTCCGCGTGGCGCAAACCCGCTATCTCTTTTTTTGAAAGATCCCTCTCTTCGAGGTGCCCCTTCTCTCTTTTTAAAGAAGCCCTCTTTAGGACGAGATCCTCTCTCTTCTTTTTTCTCAAAAGAGATCTCGTCTGTGTCTACAGAGCCTTCATCAGAAAATTCTTTAGGGAGAAAGGCAACATCTTCAAAATCGGAACTTTCATCGCTAAAAGTAGTTTCAGCTCTAGCTTTTTGTTTTTTAGGGGCTCTCTCTTCTACAAAAAGAGATTCTTGTGGCTCTTCTTCTCCTGAAAAATCGCTATCTCTAGCTCTTTTTTCAAACGAGGCTTTTTTATCTTTGAAGCCACCTTTGTCTCTTCTCTTGAAAGAGCTCTCTTTTGGAAAGAAGCGCTCGCCTCTTTCTCTTCTACCACCCTCTTTTCTACCACCACCAGATTTTCCGGAAGGAGCAGAGTTCGGTTCAAAGCCAGGTACCAAGACTCTTGTAATCGGCTGTTTTAAAAGCTGTTCAATGGCGCGTAAAAATCTATATTCATCACTGCCTAGTAAAGAAATCGCCTTCCCCTCTTTACCAGCACGACCTGTACGGCCAATACGGTGAACATAATCTTCAGGGCAATTTGGTAAGTCAAAATTCACTACATACGGTAGATCATCGATATCGATACCTCTAGCAGCAACATCCGTTGCGACTAAAACGCGAACCTTACCACGCTTGAAATCTGCAAGGGCTTTCGATCTAGCATTTTGGCTTTTATTGCTGTGGATTGCTGTTGCAGAGATACCATCATCGATAAGGTCGTCTGTCAACTTGTTTGCTCTCTGTTTTGTTCTAGTAAAGACAAGAGCTTGCTTCCAATTTTCAGAGGTAATTAAGGAAGAGAGAAGCTTCTGCTTGTTCTTGCTATCGACGGGATGAATGATGTGAGTAACTAATGCCGCCGTTTCGTTAGGTTTTGCAACTTCTACTCTTTTTGGTTCATTTAATAATTTTCTGACCATCGCTTGGACTTCATCAGAAACAGTTGCTGAAAAGAGAAGGTTTTGTCTCTTCTTCGGCAATAGGCTAATGATTGTGCGAATATCTTCTACAAACCCCATATCTAGCATACGGTCAACTTCATCTAAAACAAAGACCTCTACTTTTGACAGATTCAGCGCTTTATGCTCTAGAAGATCAAGTAAACGACCAGGCGTTGCCACTACAATATCAACCCCTTTACGAAGTTTTGTCATCTGAGGCTGGATATTGACGCCACCTTGGAAGAATTCTGTTTTTAAAGGCAAATGCTTACCATAGATCTTGCCACTCTCACCAACTTGGGCCGCAAGTTCACGTGTCGGTGTCAAAATAAGAGCTCTAACTTCTGAGCGCTCTTTCTTTGTCTTCATAAGATTTTGTAAGATAGGAAGTAAAAAACTCGCAGTTTTTCCAGTCCCTGTTTGCGCTGTCGCTAGAAGATCATCACCTTCTAGAATAAGAGGAATCGCCTCCTGCTGTATGGAGGTAGGCTCTGTATACCCCTCTTGTTCTAAAGCTAATAGTAGGGGCTCGAGCAAACCTAAATTTTTAAATGCGTTCAAAATATCCTCTTTTCTAGATTGTGTTTTATAGTAATCGCATCTAGCATAACACAGCCCTTAGATAACGCCTATCGTTTAAGTTGAAAAAAAACTTTTCCGACAGTCGTTTGCGGCAATATGAGCTCACCTCGTAGGTTCCGGCAGCCGATATTCTTTAAGAGAGCTAAAAACTATTTCAATCGCTCTTTTTAAATTAATTTTATGTCATGCAAAAATCATCAAGGGAGAACACCTCTTTTTGGACGTCTTTTGCTTCTTTTACATTTTGCGGCATAAGCCATCTCGTAGGAATTTGGTCCATATATACCTCTTCCACTTCAAAGGCCGAGAAATTTCTGCCTCAGCATCTCATATTTTAAAGTCATTTCCATCGCTAAACTTTTTAAGTTTAGCTGCTTCAATGACACTGCGCTACTTTAAACTCCGAGCGCTGAGATTGAAATTTCTGGGCCTTTGAAGTGGAAGAGGTATATCCCCTCATTGTGTAAGTGAAAAAATTTCTTTTCTTATTTTGGCAAGGTCGTTAAAATTTACACTATCTTAACAAAAAGGGATTTTTATGATAACACATGGACCGCTACAGGCCTTTAGCTACGGCATGCAAGAGACATTTATTACTCTTGGTACGCGATCGCCTATCATCTTATTAGGGGTCGGGGTAAGCGCGCTCATAGGCCATTTAGTATCGCACAGTGCAGCTCTTGCAGCAAAGATTAGCGCTGTTGTTTTAATTGTCTTACAAGGCTTTGCTTTTTCTGGTGAAAGTATTAGGAGCTGTAATAATCGTATTTTTCGTTTCTTAGGAAATGTCGCAGCATTAGCTATTCCAATAACTATTATATTAATAACTTTAAAAGGCGGTTAATTGATTATATGTTATAATTATTTAACAAAAAATTATTAACATATAATCATGATTTCTCCGGTATTCCTAAACATGTAAGGCTGGAACTTCTTAAGGCTTATCATAACTATAATTTCTAGCGGCGATCTAGCCGCCCCTTTCTATTACTTCTGTCATGGAAGCGATTAGCGGACGTGACAGCCTATTAAGATCTTCCCCTGACGTTGTTATTGTAGGCGGCGGCCCTATAGAGCTTTCGATAGCCATCCCATTACGGCTTGGCGGAAAAAACGTTACCCTAATTTGGCTTGTTTGTCTCTAAAAGAAAGGTAAGAGGGCCATCATTTAATAGCTTTACTTCCATGTGCGCACCAAAAAGGCCGGTTTGTAGATTGGGAAAAGCTTTCTTTATTTCATCGATAAAATAGTCATAGAGCTCTTTAGCAAGGCTTGGAGGTCCGGCCTCCGTAAAAGAGGGTCTTCTCCCCTTGGCACAGTCGGCATAGAGTGTAAACTGCGAGACAATAAGCATCTCTCCCCCGATATCTTGCAGCGAGAGATTCATCTTCTCTTCTTTATCTTTAAAGATACGAAGCGCTAATATTTTTTCTTTTAAATAGAGACAATCTTGCTTTGTATCATCTTTGTGAATACCTAGAAAAACAAGAATCCCTTTGCCGATTTTGCCAATAAGAGCGCCTTCTACTACAACTTCTGCCTCTTTTACGCACTGTATAAGAAGACGCATCCTTACCCTATCGTGATTCTTTAAATCAGAGAGGTTAACTAATCTAAAGGTTTCTCTGCAACAGCGTAGTAGCTAGTTGTGACAAGGCCAAGTTTATCTGCCTCAACAAACGCCTCACCATCTTTTGTAAGACGATCAAATAGAGATTGGAAGTGAGAAGGTAAAACCTTGCACTGTACAAAAAAGTTAACAACGCGATTGACACGTGTAAAGAAGCGATCGGCATTTTCAATAAGAGGCGCCTGAAAGCCTCCAATGCTCGCATTCTCATCAACGACAATCTTAAAGCCAGCCTCTTGTAAAAGAGAGACATACTCTCTATCAAGTGGCGTTCCAATAGCACCTATAAGAGGTTTTATACGCTTCATAAGAGCTAAGTGCTCTGGATTTTTTTGATCATACTTCTCAAGTTTTGCCCAATCAAGACAAGCAAATCTTGCACCCGGTTTTAAAACGCGATAGATCTCTTTAAATAGCTTACCAAGGTCTTTAGAGTATGTAAAAGCTTGAACTTCATAGACACCATCAAAGGAGTTATCAGCAAACGGAAGGGGTAGATCATTTAAATCGCCGACTTGAAATTGACACCTCTCTCCAAAACCAGAGGTTACTGCAAATTCTTGTGCGCAGGCAATTTGCGTTTTATCTATATTCATTCCCGTCACATGAACCCCTGTTAGACGCGCCATGTGATTGGCAATACGACCTCTACCACAGCCAACATCAAGAATCTTTCCGCCTCTTGGTACGGCTAAGTCCTCACTCATCTTCTTTTCGAAAAGATTCTGGTTAGCAAGAATACTTTGCGAGAGATCTCTTAGAGGCGGAATGTACATCTTTTCAACATGACCAATAGCGCATAGGTGGTTAAGCACACTATAGTAATCAGCAATTTTCCTCTTAACTTCTTGATAATAATCAAGCCCCATATCTTTTATAAGTTCGTTTTCATCTACCCAATCGTGGTCGTAGATATTGTACGAGCTAAGAAAAGAAGATACTTTTTCAGGAGATAAAGAATATAATGCTTTGAAAGATTTAAAAACGGTTGACAATCGATATAAATAAGATCCAAGTCTAGATGAAGATGCTAATTGCATTACCACTCCTTAATTTTTAAGTTTTATTATATCAGTAAACATTTGTTTCATTTATTATCAACCGTTATTTAAAAAAGATGAAAACTGAAAAGAAAATTCGTAAGTGGCTAGGCCTTCTATCACTCATGCCAGCTATGGCCATGGTATTTACAGATCAAACTGTATTGCCGGTTGCCCTACCAACGATACAAGAGCACTTTCAAGCCTCACACACAGAGGTTTGGTGGTGCATTAACTCTTATCTTCTTATCTCCGCAATCTTACTTCTTGCCGGTGGCAAATACGGCGATCGCATAGGACAGAGAAAAGCCTATATTATAGGAATCGTAGTTTTTGCTTTGGCCTCACTACTGTGTAGTACAAGCACCACAGTTTTATTTCTTATCTTAGCAAGAGGCTTACAAGGGGTCGGTGCAGCTCTTCTTATCCCTGCCTCTACCCCTCTCATTATGTCGCTTTTTCCAAAGCACTTAAGAGGAAGAGCCACAGGAATCAACGTAAGCCTTAGCGCTCTCTTTCTTATTTTTGCCCCCTTAATTGGGGGCTACTTTACACAAGTACTTTCATGGCGCTGGATCTTTTGGATTAACTTACCTTTGGCCATACTAAGTATTTGCCTTACCCTTTTGTTTGTACCGATCTCACCAAAACGGCCTCAAACCTTTGATGTAAAAAGCTTTTTGTTTTTTATACTAAGCAGTAGCAGCTTAATTATTTTGGTTATGCAGCAAAGCTCTTGGGGCTGGCTCTCTATAAAAACCTACCTAACACTTTTTCTTTTTCTGATAAGCTCGCTCTTTTTTGTTTTACGAGAAAAGAGAGCTAAAGATCCTTTTATCGACTTAACCCTCTTTCGACACTCGATTTATAAAGCTGTCAATATCAGCGTCTTTGCCACACAATTTGTTTTGATGGTTACGGTCTATAGAGCCGTCTTTTGTCAAAACGCTTTAAACTGGACCCCTTTAGAGAGCGGCTTTATCTTTTTTACAACATCGCTACCGATCCTTTTTGTGGCACCGATTGCAGGCTGGCTTGCCGATCGCCTTGGCTCCAAAGCCCCCATTAGCATTGGCTTTCTCTCTCTTATATTCTCCTTCTTTTGGCTTGCCTTCTTTGTTAACGAAGGTACAGGAATGCTTATCATCGGGTTTCTTGGCTTTAGCTTCGGTGTTCCTTGCATTTTCACCCCTTCATACACCTCTTCTATGAACGTAATTCCTCCTGAAAAAGCCGGCTACGCCGCCGGCATGCTTGCAACAACACGCGCTTTAGGAGCAACTTTAGGTGTTGCTGTGATGACCTCTTTAGAATTTTTCTTCCGACAAAGAACTTTTGATGCCCTTGTACAAAACGATAATAAAATAGCCCCTCTCTCCTCTGCCTTTTGGGACAATTTTTCCAATAATATCCAAAGCCTTAAAGAGACGGTTATCGCTAAAGATTGGCCCTCTGTCCTTAGCTATTGGCAAGAGGCAGAGATCAGAAGCTTTACCCTTCTGCACCTCACCCTCGGCTTTTGTTTAATTGTTGCCTTTGCTGTAGTCTTTAACTTCTACCATAGGAAAGCCTCTCACCATCTTCCCAAAATGCCTGCCGAAGGTTGGGATTAGCCTCTTCATACATTGCCCCTTCAAAATTGCAGAAATTTCAAAGGGGCGGAGCCTGTAAAAAAATAGACAAAAGAAATATGATTTTTGAGATGAGAAAAGCTATATGCACCACATTTCTAATATTTTTTGGTGCCATGTATGGAGAGGATCTCTTGAAACCCACATCTATGGAAAGCGAAAATATTGTTGTTATAGGAGCCGGTCTTGCTGGCTTGACTGCAGCATATAGACTACAGCAAAAAGGGGCCTCTGTTACCGTCTATGAAGCAAGAGCGCGCGTCGGAGGGCGTATTCTTTCAGCCTTTTTAGGCGATGCGATCGTAGAGCTTGGTGGGCAAAACATCCGTGATGGTGGCGATGCGAAGAATATGCTCCGCCTTATAAAGGAGTTCGAATTAGAGACGGTAGAGAGCAAAGTATCTCTAACCTCTTTGATCTCCTGGCTAGGTGAAGAGCTAACACCTCTTCCAAAAATAGAGAAAGATGAAAGAAGAGATTTAAAAAAGAGGATCGAAGAAGCTTACAAAACCTCTACTACTATGAAAGAGATCTTAGAAAAGGTCTTTTCAAAAACCTCCCCCTTTTATGACTATTTTACCTTAAGACTTGCCGCGTATGAAGGCGGCTCGCCAGAGGATCTCCCCTCCTCTTACTATGAAACGCTCCTTCATATGTTAGACCCCATTCGGCGCTACTCCTTCTTGTCTCTTAAAAAAGGAAACTCTTTTTTATTAGAGAAGCTCCAAGAAAAACTCGAAGGACGGATCCATTTAGAAAAGACTCTCAAAGCCGTTACCCGAGAAGATAAAACGTATTACCTTACCTTTAGCGATGGGAGTACAACAACAGCAAAAACTCTTATCCTTGCTATCCCCTGCTCTCTTTATAAGGATATCTCCTTTGGTCCGAGTGTAGTGCCTGAAGCACGATTAGAGGCTATGAAAGCCATTTCTTATGCTGGCCAGGGCAAAGTGCTCCTTCCTTTCACTACACTGCCAGAAAAAAGACTTCTTCTAAGCAAAGACGTTCTCATCTACTTCGATAGATTTGGCACAATCGCAACGCTCTACTGTTTTTTCGATAAAGAGAGTCGCAAAAAAGATAACGCCTTAATCCAAAGCTACGGAACCATAAAAAAGGCTTTAGAGACAAATTTTTTGCCTATCTGCCCCGCCTTAGAAAGAGAGCTTACTTTGGCACAAGATAAGATGTATGCATCTTATAAAGAAGGCCCTATTGGCTATAATTGGCTACAAGACCCTTTTGCGAAAGGCTCTTATATGTACCGCACCGCTCTTTTAGATAAGATTCTACAAAAGACCGTAATCTACCAGAATGAGGTTGTAAAAGAGCTATTTACCCCTCTTCACGAGAGCCTCTATTTTGTAGGAGAGCACGCCTCGATTTTACCGACCGGTACCATGGAGGCTGCCTGTGAATCGGGAGAGCGCATAGCTCGTCTTATCTTAACCGACTCGCCCTAAAAGACCTAGCACGCCTACAACTATCAGGTAAATACCAACGATATAGTTGAGTATCGCAGGGAATAGAAGTATAAGAGCTCCTGCAATAAGGGAAAAGATAGGGTAAACAATGTAATGAATCTCCATCATATAGTCTCCTTAAAGGTTTTATAAGTCTATCTAGGCTGACCCTCTTTATTTAAGACAAGAGGAAAAAACCCCCTCTCCAAGAAAGTCTAACAGGTTAGTATGAAGGGTCTAATTTGTAATAGCAAGATCAAAAAGTTGAGAATATCTCTAAGAAATTATTAGAAAATCCGATAAACTACACCCTTTTAAAAAACAGACGGAGGGAATATGATTTTTCAGATGAGAAAAGCTTTACTTGCTACCATCTTAATACTTTTTAACCTAGCTTATGGAGAGAGTTCTATGAAACCTACAACTAATACGGTAGTTGTCTTTGAAACAACACAAGGCAACTTTGAAATCACTTTGCACCCTGAAGTAGCTCCAAAGGCTTGTGAGAACTTTGTGACGTTAGTCGAAAGAAAATATTATGAAGGAACCTCTTTTCATAGAGTCATCAAAAACTTCATGATCCAAGGCGGCGATCCAACAGGCTCTGGTGCTGGTGGCGAATCTATCTGGGGCAAGCCTTTTGGAGATGAGTACGCCTCTTCTCACAAATTCGATCGTAAAGGTATTCTTGCTATGGCAAACCGCGGTCCAAACACAAATGGCAGCCAGTTCTTTATCACAGTTGCAGAGACGCCATGGTTGAACCAAAAACATACGATTTTTGGCGAAATCACAAGCGGCTATGATGTCGTTGCAAAAATAGAAAATACAAAGACAGGCCCTGGTGATCGCCCGCTTGAGGCACAAAAAATCCTTAGAGCCTATGTGAAAAAGAGCTAATGCCAGCTTATATTTTCTCTATAGCGACCGCTGTGCCAAAACAGCAATATAGGCAAGAAGATGCCGCAAGGGTTATGCTAGCTCGTTTAGGGCTTAGCAAACCCTTGGCTTATAAAATAGAAAAAATCTATAAGCAGACCGCTATTGAGACAAGGCACACCGTTCTTGACGATCCTTTTGGTGAAGGTAACTCCTATTTTTTTGAAGAAGAGAAGCAACCTAAAATGGGAGACCGCAATAAAATCTATAAAGAAAAGGCCCTCTCTCTCGCTGTTGAAACGGCTAAAGAGACTTTAACTAATTGGCAAGGAGATCCTCAAGAGATCACCCACGTCATCTCAGTCTCTTGCACAGGCCTTTTTGCACCGGGTTTAGAGTTTTCTTTGATAAAAGAGCTTGGTCTCTCTCCAAGAGTCGATCGCCTCGGTATTAATTTTATGGGCTGCTTTGGTGCCTTTCGAGGGCTTGCTATGGCCGAAGCGCTTGCATTAGAGAATCCCAAAAATCGCGTCCTTCTCGTCTGTACAGAGTTATGTAGCCTCTCTTTCCAACCATCTCATACCTTAGACGCCCTTATCTCTAATGCCCTTTTCAGCGATGGCGCAAGTTCTTTAATCGTCAGTAGCCAAGGGGTAAACCCCTCTTTTCGTATTGTTTCAAAAGCCTCTTTTGCTTTACCAGACTCCTTTGAAGAGATGCAGTGGGACGCCTCTGATATCGGCTTTTTTATGAAACTCTCTCTTAAAGTGCCGCAACATTTACGCTCTCATGTACGCGCCTTTGTAGACCATCTGTTAGATGGCAAAGTTTCTATAGAAGAGTGCGATTTTCCTCTCCATCCCGGCGGGAGAGCTATTTTAGAGCAAATAGAAGAGGAGCTTAATCTCACCAAAAAGCAGACAGAAGCCTCATGGCAGACACTCTCAGAGTATGGCAATATGTCTTCAGCTACCTTTCCATTTGTTTTAAAAAAATTACTTAACAAACCCCAAGAGGAACGTCTTCCTTTTGCCGTAGGCCTTGGCTTTGGCCCAGGACTCGCTATGGAAGGAATTTTACTAGAAGAGCTTCTATGAAAGAGCGAAGCAGTGAGAAAGAGCTTATCGATTTAAAACTCTACACAAAAGAAGAGTATCAAGACTGTTTACGAAAGCTCAATCGAATAGGACGTGTTTTAGGCTCTCAAAGAGCCATGCTCAAAATAATAGGGAAATCTAACCCGACTAGCATCTTAGATGTCGGCTGTGGCGGTGGTGGTTTTACAAGAGCTCTTTCTAAAGCCTACCCAAAGGCAGAGGTTGTTGGCAGTGATATAGACAAAGAGGCAATCGACTTTGCTAAAAACAACATTAAGCCTCTACCAAACCTCTCTTTTGCGCTCCGTCCTTTGGAAGAAGAAGCACCAAAATCCTTTGATGTTGTAACAACTACTTTAGTTTGCCACCATTTGCCCTCCCCTATGCTTGCCTCTTTTTTAGATAAGGCAGCGCTTATCGCAAAAAAAGCTGTCGTCTGCAACGACCTTCATCGTCACCCTGTAGCGTATGGCCTCTTTGCTCTCTCCTCCCCTATTCTTTTTCCAAATCGCCTTATCCAAAATGATGGCCTTGTCTCGATTAAAAGAGCCTTTGTTCGTAAAGATTTAGAGGAGCTCTTTGCCCGCTTTCCTTCAAAAAAAATCAGCTGGCATTGGCCTTTTCGCTGGATTGTAGAGGGGCATGTTTAGAAATAAAAAAGTTGTCGTCTTAGGAGCAAGCCTTGGCGGCTTAAGCGCAGCTATCTCTCTTTTAGAAAAAGGGATACCCACAACACTGATTGACGCAGCAAGCGGCCCTTTTCTTAAAACATGTGGAGAGTTTCTCTCCCATGAGGCGATAGACTTACTTGCAAAGTATGGGATTAGGCCGACAAGAGCGTTAAGAGAGGTCCATTTACATTACGAAAACTGCCTTGTAAAAGCCCCCTTTACAACCCCTTGCGCTAGCATGCCTCGCCTTACGCTAGAAAATCTCTTATTGGAGCACTTTTTAAAGCTTGGCGGCAATGCCCTCTTAGCAACTAAAGTACACAATATTGTACCAGGGCCGCCTTTTCAGCTCTATCTCGACAAGGGAGAGGTGATACACACAAAAGATCTTGTTATTGCAACAGGTAGATTTCAAGGCGCTATGCCAGTAGGGTCTTTACCTTATAGGGGCATTAAAACTCACTATCATATGGCAAGCCCTCCAGAAGCTCTCCATATGGTCTTTTTCAAAGGCGGCTACTATGGGCTATCTCCTTTAGATCATAAAACAGCCGTCTTTTCGTGTCTTGTCAAGCAGTCTGTATTAGATAGTTTTAGCGATAATGAAGCCTTTCTGAAAGAGCTTTTGTCTACTTCACCTCTACAGGAGTACTTTCAGCAAGGAGCTCCTCTATTAAAAGAGCCGCTCACAACCCCTATTGGCCGCTTTGGGTTGAAAAAGCTTCCGGATTGGCAAAATAGCTATTTTATAGGAGATGCAGCCGCAACGATTGCCCCTCTTAGCGGACAAGGAATGACAATTGCACTTACCGGGGGAGAGATGGCGGCAGATTATATAGGAGAGGGCTTGTGGCAAGAGTACCGAAAGGCGTGGCAGAAACGGTACCGTTTTCGTATTAACTTAAGTCGTATTTTACACTCTGGTGGAGCTGCTTCCTGGGTACTCTCTAAAGCGTTCCCGCTTTTAGAGAAATACCCCAAAACAGTTGAAAAGCTCTTTACACTTCTTAGCTCTTCTACATTAGAATTACGGTCTTCGGTAGGCCAAGAAAACAAAACCCGCGCCTAAAACAACACAGATAACACCAGCTATCTGAAGCGTCTTTGCTATTTTGTGATATCTAGCAACATCCATTTTTCCTGCTTCGATTTTACTTTTAACAGGAGCTGTTGCTACTTCCCCGACTTGCTTTGTTGTAGAATTCCTAGCGGCAAGCTTATCTACGGTATCGACTTTTTCTTGTGCACTGTGAATTTTGACTCTCCCCTCATCGACGCGATGGTTAATGTAGTATGAGAACAAAATAAGCACTAAGCCTATGATAGCTAGAACTATACCTAAATTTCTACGCGAGTTTCTTCTATGGACCATTTATCCCCCTTGAGCTTTTACTTAACCCATAGCGTTTTTTAAAATTAACGCGCAAGAGTGGTTCGTGTTTTTTAGAAACGTTTTACCCGTGTATGGCAATAGGGGTGACTACCGGTCTTATCATAATAGTCTTGGTGGTTTTCTTCGGCGGGATAAAAAGGTTTTGCAGGAAGAATCTCTGTTACAGTAGCAAACCCTTTTTGTTTAAGAGTTTCGACCAATTCCCGTGCTACTAAAGCTTGCTCTTCAGTAAGATAGAATATAGCGGAGCGATACTGCTCTCCTCTATCAGGCCCTTGCTGATTTTTCTGTGTAGGGTCATGAATTTCTAGAAAAAGAGTAAGCAATCTTTTGTAATCGATCTTTTTTGGATCAAATACAACCTCAACAACTTCTGCGTGCCCTGTGTTGCCAGCGCACACCTCTTCATAGGTTGGATTAACAACAAAGCCGCCCGAGTAGCCAACTGTTGTAGCTATTACTCCCTTTTCTTTTTTTAATAGATGCTCTACCCCCCAAAAGCAGCCGCCTGCAAAGAGAGCTCTTTCATACCCCTCTTTTGTATAAGCTGGCACAAAGGCTAAAGAGATAGAGTTTACGCAATAGCGTTTATTTTTCTCTGTAAAACCCTCATCTAAAAAGAGATGCCCTAAATGCCCCTTACAGGCAGCACATCTAATTTCAATACGCCTTCCATCAGGATCTCTTGTTTTTATAACAGACCCTTTTATCTCTTCATCAAAGCTTGGCCAACCGCAGTTAGATGAAAACTTATCCGAAGAGAGATAAAGGGGGGCATCACACTGCTTACAAACAAAAACACCACTTTCCTTAAACGCCTCATAAAGCCCCGTATAGGGCGGCTCTGTATGGCTATGAAGAAGAATCTCCTCTTCTTTAGGCGTTAATTTATGGTAGCGGCTTTTAATCGTTTTCCTCTTTGTATTGCAGTTGAATCTCTCTCATAACTTGCGGATCTGCTAAAGTGGTTACATCTCCGACTACCCGCCCCTCTGCTATATCGCGTAAAAGACGCCTCATAATTTTACCGCTTCGGGTTTTTGGTAGATCGGCTGTAAAGATAATCTTTTCAGGCCTTGCGATTGAGCCAATTTTTACAACCACATGCTCTTTAAGAGCATCTTCTAGAAAAGGCTCTTTTAAAGCCTTATCTTTTAAGGTGACAAAGGCAACAACCGCCTGCCCTTTAATCGGATGCGCGATAGCAATGACGGCAGCTTCCGCAACAAGTGGATAATCGACAAGAGCGCTCTCAATCTCCATGGTACCGAGTCGGTGGCCGGAGACATTGATTACATCATCAACACGCCCCATGAGCCAAAAGTAGCCCTCATCATCTTTTGTGGCTCCATCGCCTGTAAAGTAGTATTCGCCATCCCATTTTTTCCAATAGGTCTCTTTATAACGGAGAGGATCGTTATAAATACCGCGGAGCATCGAAGGCCAAGGTGATTTTATAACAAGATATCCTGACGAAGCCTCTTTACCGCTATCATCGATAATAGCCATCTCTATGCCAGGGAGAGGAAACGTCGCACTGCCAGGCTTTAAGGGTGTGTAAGAGGCAATAGGAGCGACCATAATACTGCCCGTCTCTGTCTGCCACCACGTGTCTGCGATAGGACATTTTGCTTGGCCAATATGGTTGTAATACCATAGCCACGCCTCTGGATTTATAGGCTCTCCGACAGAACCTAAAAGACGTAAAGATGATAGATCGCAACTAGAGGGCCACTCCTCTCCCCACTTCATAAAGGTTCTAATCGCTGTAGGCGCGGTGTAAAGGATGGTTACTTTATGCTTCTCTATCAACTTCCAAAAGCGATTGCGCTCGGGAAAATCAGCGGCACCTTCATAAATAAGCTGTGTCATACCGTTTGAAAGAGGGCCATAAACGACATAGCTGTGACCCGTGATCCAACCTACATCTGCTGTACACCAATAGATATCTTTAGGGTCGCTACCAAAAACAAGCTTTGTTGTCATCGTTGCCCCAACAAGATAGCCCCCCGTCGTATGAACAATACCTTTAGGCTTTCCTGTAGTGCCGGATGTGTAGAGAATAAAGAGCATATCTTCTGCGTCCATGATCTCAGGTGCAGCGTACTCTTTTGCCTCTTTCATGAGATCGGCATACCAGTAGTCTCTACCCTCTTTCATGAGCGGCTTATTAGAAACGTTTTCTATAACAATAACGCTTTCTATCGAAGGCGCATCCAAAAGAGCCTGATCTGTTGTACTTTTTAGAGGGATGACCTTACCTTTTCTATAAGCGCCATCTGCTGTTATGAGAATTTTTGCCTCTGCATCTACAATACGATCTTTAAGAGCCTCCGCAGAAAAGCCCCCAAAAATAACGGTGTGAACGGCACCAATGCGAGCCGAGCTCAGCATCGCCACCACAGCTTCTGGAATCATCGGTAAATAGATAGCGATCCTATCGCCTTTTTTTACGCCAAGATTTTTGAGTACGTTGCTAAATTTATTGACCTCTAGAAAAAGCTCCTCGTAAGTGAAGGAGCGATTTTCACCTCTCTCCCCCTCCCATATAAGAGCGGTTTTGTAGCGCGTCTCACTCTTCATATGGCGATCTAGACAGTTATAAGAGGCGTTTAGCTTACCCTCTACAAACCATTCGGCATAGGGGGCTTTCCAACGCAGAGTCTCTTGCCAAGGGTGAAACCACTCTATACACTCTGCTTGCTTTGCCCAGAACTTTTGCCTATCGAGGCTTGCCTCCTCAAAAAGAGAGGCTATTTCTTCTGCCCCAACGCTTGCGGTAACATTTTGTAAAAGAGCAGAGGCTGCAAATAAAGAGGATCTTTTCATACGCATTAATTTTATCGACAAAGAATGGAAAAGTAAAGAAGCAAGAAGTGAAAGCAGCACAGTACGGCTATCGTTATACCATTCGCAACAAATAAAGACATAAAAACGCGCAAAATTTTGTCAAATAAGAAAGCTCGAAGATCGAGCGTTAACTTCTTGTAAGTTAGCGAGATCGAGAGCGAACTTATTTGGCAAAATTTTGCGCGTTTTTATGTCTTTATTTGTTGCGAGTGGTATTATTTACAACTCCACGCTCGAACCCGCTTTTGTTAATTCTACAACCATTTTTGGTTGTAGCCGTTGACCGCTTATGCAGGATGAAGAATTGCGCCAAGGGACGACGCCGGCTGTCTTCTAGACGCGCTAGGACTGCGGTGCGATAGCAGCAAATTTTTTGCTGCGCTCTTCGCCTGCAGAATGCGGTCCCGCTGTTATAGAAATAGTTTCTTCTTGCTTGCTTTTTAGTTTTCGGCTGATTTTTTATAAAGTACAAAGCCCGCCTCAAGGAGGCGGGCTCTATTAGTTCTTATAAAACGTTGGCAGCTAAGGCCGCAAGAGCCGATCTCTCTGTTTGGCGGAAAAGAATCGAGCCAAAAAGATCGTGCTTCTTCATTTTGCCGACTAGATAGACAAGACCGTTGGAGTCCATATCTAAGTAGGGATTATCGATCTGCGTTGGGTCTCCTAAGACCACAATCTTAGTGTTCTCTCCAACCCGAGAAATAATCGTCTTAATCTCGTGGGGAGTTAAGTTTTGCGCCTCATCGATGATTAAAAAAGTGTTTGAGAAAGAGCGGCCTCGCATATAGGTAATCGCCTCTACCTGGAACTTTTCACTCTCTACAATCCATTTTTTTGTTTCGTTGCTATTTTTTACATCGTTAGAGGTTGCACATATATAATCTAGATTATCAAAAAACGGGGCAAGCCACGCCTGCAACTTCTCCTCTTTGCTACCCGGTAAAAATCCTAGGTCTTTGCCAAGAGGCATAATAGAGCGGGCAATCACAACACGGTGATAGATGCCGTCATCAAAAACCTTTCGAAGGGCTGTTGCTAGAGCAAGTAACGTCTTACCAGTACCTGCCTGTCCTATAAGGGTTACAAGCTTAATGTCATCTCGAAAGAGAAGATCGAGCGCGCATCTTTGCTCAATATTACGCGGTCTTACCCCCCAAACATCAGAAATAGACTTTAAAAGAGGGACTAAGCATTTTTTACGCCCATCAACTTTACCAACGCAAGAAGAGTTTCCCTCTCCTTTAATAACGCAATACTCGTTCGGATGTAAGTCAACCGGTAGGGGCATCTCTCCTTGGAGATAAAAAGAGTCGATCGCACTTTTTGGCATCTCTAAGTAGTTAATCCCTTTATGAAGAGTTTCAAAAAGCTCTCTATTACCCTTGTAGTGATGGGTTTCGATTCCCATCGTCTCCGCTAAAATCTTTGTAACAGGATCTTTAGAGAGAAGGTGTACTCTACCCCCCTCTTCCTGGAGATTAACAGCGGTTGCAAACAATTGACTACGAGAGCGATCAGGCCCATAATTTGAGTTAGAAGCGCTACTTTTACACCATTTCTGATCGCCATGAAGGGAGACTCGTAAAACCCCTCCATGGTCTAAGGGGATGCCAACCCGTATATCCCCTCCCTTTTTAGAGAGATTATCGATAAAGTGCATAACCGATCTTGCGTGCTTACCCAATTGATCGCTTTGCGTCTTTTTACGATCCAGCTCATCCAAGACAACACTTGGAACAACAATTTGGTAGTTAGGAAAATGCTGAATAAGATCTGGATCATGTAAAAAAGCACTTGCATCCACGACAATCGATGGTTTAGCCATGAAGACTCCCATTTAAATAGCTGTTTATGAACATTTTATGATTTATAGCGGGAAGGTTATGCAGGTATTTTAGACTGGGTATACTTCCTCTCCCAAAGACATTTCTAAATTCTCCTTATGCAAGAGATTGGGTTTGGATGACAACTATTTTTGTAAATAATAGATAAAATAAAACTTAACTCATTTATAATAAGAATTTAACATAAAATTCAGCAGAAGGCATTTGTGACTGCTAATTTTATTGACATATCTACCATCTTCCCCTATAATGGAGGGCAGATAAACTAGAGGTTCCTATGAAAATTAACTCTAAAGTACTAAGTATACCCCCCTATATTTCTACCTCCTGGGAAAACGTGGCTGCCCTACAAGTAGAGCCTCTTACCTCTGCCCTACAGATTACGTTAAAAAATAAAGCAACTATCTCTATTCCGGGGCTACACGGTACAGTTCTAGAAGAGATTTTTCAAGCGCATGCTGAGTTTTTAGAGCAAGCGACAAGACCACTTCCTTTTTCTGCTCTGCCCACCTTTCCAACTTTGCCAACCCTTCCACCTAACACCCTTAGTATTGGAATTGCAGGCGATGGTGAGGGTAACTTCTCTGGGATGATGCAACACGACCCAAACCAAAGTGAAACACCTCCCCTGCCTAAAGAAATCTTACAAAAAATTGCACAAGTAGCGAAAGCTTTAGGATTAGATGATGATGCCTTTACAGGAGGCAGTGAGCCACATTGCAACTGTCCTTACTGTCAAATTGCTAAAGCGATCTATCACCCTCCAGAAGAGCCTGCACCCGATATCGATAACACATTACCAAGCTCAGATGAAGTTAACGAAAAAGAGTTAACATTTAGAGAGTGGGATGTGGAAGAGGTAAGCAATAAGTTATATCGCGTATCGGACCCATGCAATCAACAGGAGCAGTACCAAGTCTTTTTAGGCCAACCTATGGGATGTACTTGTGGTAAAAATAACTGCGAACATATCTTAGCCGTCCTCCGTTCATAAAAACAAAATCTCATTATAAGACGCAGGATACAGCTAGAGACGCTGTATTTTGCGTTCTATAAAACTCTCTTGTGGGAAAAATCGCGAACTTCTAGAATTACGTTTTTTTAGATCCTAGAGGAGTGAATACATGTACCCATTTCTAAAACAGTCTCTGGTTCTCGTGTCTGTTTGCTGTGCGACACAGCTTTTTGCAGCAGAGGTGAGAAGCCAACCTACAGGAAAGGAGAAACAAGCTCCTGTGGGTGCAAAATCTAACCCTCCCCCATCTTTGATGGCAGAAGACTCTTTAGATATGAGACATGCTTCGGGAGCCCGCGAGGCTAAAACACAAGTAACTTATTCGGCTGCACAAGTTGATGGTAACTTCAAGCCTTTCACAGGCAAAGTAACTGGTAACGCTGTACGCATGCGCTTGACACCAGAGGCAGATAGCCCTGTGATCAAAGAGTGCGCTAAAGGTGATCTCGTTGTCATTATGGGCGAGAAGACCGACTTTTTTGCTGTGGAACCACCTTGCGACCTCAAAGCTTACATCTTTAGAAGCTTTGTCTTAGATAACGTCGTAGAAGGTAGCCGTGTCAATATTAGACTAGCACCTGAGTTAAACTCCCCTGTTATCGGCTTTATGAATACAGGTGATCGCGTAAATGGCAGTATCAGCGAGAAAAACCACAAGTGGTTAGAGATTGCTATCCCAAAACATCTACGCTTTTTCGTTGCTAAAGAGTTTATAGAAAAAGTAGGCGGCCCAGAGCTTAAAGGTGTTCACGATAAAAAACGTGACTCTGTAGTACAGCTTATGGATTCTTCGGCTCTTCTTGGCCAATCAGAGATGATGAAGCCTTTCCAAGAGATCGACTTTGAAAGAATCTCCGAAAACTTTCACGCTATTATTCACGATTACAAAGAGTTTCCTGATTACGTAGAAAAAGCAAAAACTAAGCTGATGGAGCTACAAGAAGCCTACCTACAGAAAAAGCTTGCTTACCTCGAATCAAAAGCTTCCCGTATTGGTAAAGAGTTCCACGCTAAAAATGAGCTTGTCTCTTTTTCTGAAGAGACAGAGGCAAATCCTAAAGATCGCATGAAAATTTGGGAGAGAGTGGAAGAGTCTATTTACCTTGCATGGGCAGCCTCTCACCACCAAAAGACTATGACAGACTTCTATACAGAACAGAAAAAAGAAGCTGTTAAAATCTCTGGTATTCTTGAGTCCTATAATGACCTTGTCAAGCATAAGCCGGGTAGCCATTTGATTCGTGATCGCGATATGCCAAAAGCATACATTTACAGTACAGTTGTGAATCTGCAAAATTATGTAGGCAGATATGTCACACTCGTTGCTGTGCCGCGCGCTAACAACAACTTTGCCTTCCCAGCTTACTTTGTCTTTGACGTAGAGCCGTAGATGGAATTAAGAGAGTGGGCGATACGCATCCTTTCTGCCGATAGGATCGAGGAAAAACTCCTCGATCCTATTTCTTTTACAGACGAAAAGCCTGGAGCCCCTCTTCTCTGGCAAGAGCCAACCCGCCCTAAAAATATGATCTTTACAAAACATACGCGCGCGGGTGATAAGCTCCCCTCTTTCCAAGAGCATCACAAAAGCGAAAATATTGCGGTATGCCTTCATAGATTCTGTGGCCATGAACTCTTAGCTGTAGAGATTATGGCCTATGTTCTTTTAGCTTTTCCTGAGAGTCCACCCTCTTTTCGAAAAGGTGTTGCCCATACCCTTAGAGAAGAGCAGATGCATGTACGTCTCTACATGGACCGTATGAAAGAGCTTGGCCTTAACTTTGGCGATCTACCGCTCTTTAAGCACTTTTGGAAGCATACCCCCTACCTCACCTCACCTATAAAATATGTCAGTATGATGAGCCTTACCTTTGAGATGGCAAATTTAGATTTTGCCCCACAATACGGTCTATCCTTTGAAAGAAATGGTGATCAGGGATCGAGTAACCTTATGAGACGTATTTTCTCTGATGAGATCTCGCATGTACGGTTTGGCATGAAGTGGTTTCAACAATTTAAGGAGAAGAACGCCGACGCCTTTCTCTCCTACCAAGAGGCTATTCTCCCCCACCTTACCCCAAAGCGGGCCAAGGGGTTCGTCTTTCAGAAAAAAGCGCGTGAAACTGCAAGCGTACCGGCTGACTGGATTGCAGCCTTAGAAGCTCTTTAAGGCTAAGATCTCGGTTCTTCAGGCATAGAAGGCCTCTCTAAAACAATCCATAACAGCTCCTGCAAGCCGTGCTTGGCAAGCTTCCCTGTGAGCTAGATCTTGATCCATCACGCTTTTATAGGTTCTGCCATTTGGTACGAAGCGAAAAGGAGTGAGTGCCGGTGGAGGTGCGCTTACAGCTGGATCTCTAGAACCTTGGCGAGCCGCTTTACGAGCAGCTAAAATGTCATGCGAAGCTTGTATAGAGGCCATAAATGCCGGATCTACCGTAGATGCACCAGAAACTGGACCTGCCATATATAATCCTTATTTTTTATTAAAGATTATATAATTATCTTATTTTAAAGTAAATTAATATTATATTTTTTAAATTAGATCGGTATCTCTAGAGATCGTTTCTATAAAATCCAGCGACTCGATCTCAACTGAATCTGTGGCGGCGCCAAGCTCTTTAAATTTTCTAGCTGTCACAAGAACCCGACGCTCTAGAGAGCCAATCGTCTTATTAAAGCTATCTACGGCAGTATTCAGAGACTTGCCAACGTGAGAGAAGTGCTTAGTCATATCGTGAAGACGTTTATAGAGCTCATGGCCAAGGTCGCTGATCTCTTGCGCGCACTTAGAAAACTTATCTTGCTTCCAGCCATAGGCTACAGCTTTGAGAAGGCCTATAAGGGTGGTTGGTGTTGCTAAGACAACCCCATGCTCTGCCCCCATTTCAATAAGGGTTGGATCGCACTGTAGAGCCGCGCTAAAGAGAATCTCTGCCGGTAAAAAGAGGACCACAAATTCAGGTGAGGGTTTAAAGCTTTGGGCATAACCCTTTTTTGATAGCTGCTGGATATGGACACGAAGACGTCTTGCATGATCTTGGAGCTTTTCTTGTTTTAGATGAGGATCTTCAGCTTGGTTTGCTTCTAAAAACGCCTCAAAGGGTGCTTTTGCATCGACAACAATCGTTCTCTCCCCTGGCAGGCGGACGATAAGATCAGGGCGTAATCTCCCCTCTTCTGCATCCCCTACAGGCTGCTGGTAAAAGTCGCACTGGTTCGTTAATCCTGCAAGCTCGACAACCCTTTGGAGCTGGAGCTCACCCCACATCCCTCGGACATCAGGTTTTCGTAGTGACTTTACAAGGTTTGCTGTCTCTTGGCGAAGCATCCTCTCTGATTCTAGGATGCCTTTGATCTGCTCTTGCAAAGCCTCCTTTTCACCCCGTCTCTCTTTTTCAATACGGTGCATTCCATCATCGAGCTTGCCAAGGCTTAATTTAAGAGGCTCGATAATCTTTTGAAGGCTCTCTTCTTTTTGTAAAGACTCTTGGAGAGATTTTTGATGAAGACGCTCGACCGCTTCGAGAGATAACCCTTTGAAAGCCTCGCTAAGCTTCTCTTTACTCTGCTCTATGAGAATAAGTCTCTCTTGAAAATTCTTATCCTGCTCTCTTAGAACAATTTCCATCTCTTTCTTCTCAATCTGGAGATGGACAATTTCTCTTTTGGACCTCTCCCATCGCCACCAAACAAATGCTAGAGGAAAAACAAGGCAAAATCCTAAATACTGTATCAATCTTCCTCACCATTTGAAGTTTCAAAGTCTTCTAATACTTTTGTTTTTCGACCTGAAATCCGACGAATTAGCGATAAAAGAAGACCTAAGAGCGCATAACCCCAAGAGAATACAAGCAAAACAATCGATAGGTAGTAAAAGATACCATATAAAATAAAAATAGCAAGGAGCGTGGCAAAAAGAAGGAGCGGGAAGGATGGCAAACGAAAATGGATCGTTTTCAAACTTGGAAAGCGAAGCCGACTCACCATTAAGTAGCCACAGAGAATCATAATCGAAGGAAAGAGAATCCCTTGCGCTAACTGTGATAACTCAAAGACCTCCTGCACTAAAGGAGAGTTAAAAAAGAGAATCGGTGAAATCGTAAAGGCGGCGGCCGCAGGAATAGGAAGCCCGACAAAGACTTTTTTAGCAGCATCATCTTGTTTGCTTTGCTGGGCCTTTAAATTAAACCGTACAAGGCGTAAGACCCCACAGAGGGTATATAACATGGAGCCTGCTAAAGCATAAAAAGCAAGAGGGCTTTTTTGCTCTAACGATAAGGCTTTTAATAAGAATACAGAGGGGGCTACACCAAAAGAGATAGCATCTGCTAAAGAATCGAACATGAGGCCAAATTCACTCTCTGCTTTAATAAGGCGAGCAATCGCGCCATCTAATAGATCTGCAAGCGCTGCGACTAAAAGGATTAAGGTCATGTGGTGCAAGAGAACATAGGTGCTCTCCCCCGTCATATTCACGCGAAAAATGACAAAAAGACCGCATGTTAGACCAAATGCCGTGATAAAATTAGGAAGAAGATTTACCCGTTTCATGCGTCTCATCATACCGCTACTTGCTAAATTCTGACAAACAGGTTATGCCCAACCGAGCTCAAAAATTGACTTTTGAGTCTAGCTAAGTATATACCCAAGTGAACTCAAAAAGTGGTCTTTGGCTTCACCAGAATCTTAAAATTTACACCCGCTGCAGCTCGCCCTATATCCTATAGGGGCTCGCTTTAGCGACGATTTCATCTGGTGCAAATTTTAAGTTCTGCTTTTGCCAAAATTCCAATTTTTGAAGTTACTTGGGTATAGAAAGAGCATCCCTCTATCATTGCTTGTTTAATTGCAGATTAATTATAATACAAAAAAAATACCACCATCAAATTAATTATGATAAATTATATTGATGACTTAAAACCTAAAGCTAACAAGCTCTTAAGTTTTGTAGCAGACTGGCAACAAGCATCTCCTGAAAAAATTGTAGAACTTGCTCTTTCTTTGGATGAATTAACGAAAGAAGCCCATTTTCCAGAACCGATCCAACACTTTTTTAACCTATCTAACTTCCAAGAGCTTTTGACTAATTTAAAAGAGGGTCGCTTCTTACCTAAACCAATTGTCGAGAAACAAGAGCTTTTTGCTTACCCCCCTTTAGAAGTTCAAAGCATCCAGAAGCTTGTAGAGGCTTTTCATAATCTTGTCCACCTTGACTATAACAAAGCTCCGATCAATGATCCTGTAACACAAGTAAAAGTATGGGCAAGCAACATTTCTGAGTACCTCCTTACTTTAGAGCTCTTTCTTCCCTATAAAGAAAAGTGCACCGAAAATATTTTAGATTTCCTTTTTCGCTCGATTAGAAATTTTGCCAACGAATTTAAAGCCCTTATCAAAGACAATCAAAATCTCTTCAGCATCAAACTGTTAGAATTACTACACACCCCTATCTTTGAAAAACTAGACCTTTTAGATAGCGATCACTCTTACCCCGATTTGATTATTGATTGGTACCCAGTTTTAACAGAGCTTACTATTAGCCCTGAACTTGCTCAGTATAAACTTAAAAGCTCGACCTTAGCCTCAGCTAATGCTCACAAAATTATTAACCAGCTCCAAACTCTTTTGAGTAAAAAAAGCCTTTTTTACCAAAAAAACCTGCCGACTTATATACCTTATGACATTCGAAAAGAGTTTTCCGAGTGGCTCGCTTCCTTCACCGATGAAACAGAGACTGCAGGCCATAAAGTAAATGAGTTTTTTACAAAAAAAATCTGGCAGGAGAAGTATGCGATTATTGAATCGAAGCAATCTTGCAACAACCATAAAATCCAAAACCTAACCCACCAATTTTGGCCTCTTCGAGAAAGTCTTCTCTCCTTAACACGGCAATACGGCTTTTTCTTACCAAAGGGTTTTAATTCTTATCTTTTAGATGTCCTCCAGCCCTTTGCTTTAGGGTTAAATATCCTCGGTAAGCCAAACCATTTAGCAGCCCAGTTAACTCTTGGGTTTTATGCTATCCAGTATGATTACTTAAGTGAGCTTTTAAATGATGGCGCAGAAAATAGACCTAAAGAAGAGATAAAAACAGCGCTTTATGAACTTTTACCCACAATTTTCTCCTTTTTTGAAGTTTACTATAAAAACCAACCGATCAGCTCCTTTTGTACTATAAAACGCCATTTAGAAAATTTATACCCTTCTGAAGAGGCTCTTAAAACCTATTCTATAAAAGAGATCCAAAAGAGAAGCGAGGCGCTATTTGAACTCTTGATACCGAGCGAACAAGCCTCTCACGATACTATTACGGCTTTTCTTCATAAAATCATCACACGCCTTGTGCATATTTCTAACCTTATCCCACCTCGCACTTGTGTCTCTCGCCTTCTTTTAGAGACAATCCGTAAATTAGAAAAAATTGATTTCCCCTCTTACTCACAAAGTTGGTATGTATTTGGTGAAACTATAGGGATTATTTTTATCCTTTTATCTCATCTAGAAGATCCCCATGCGGATAGAATGCGTCTCTATTTAGATCGCTGCGCGCCATATCATTTTTTCAAAATACTATTTTCTGAATAATTTTTTTCGTAGCGAAACCTCGCGGAAATAAAGCTATTTGCCCCTCTTTTTTTTTCAAGAAGAAAAATGAAAAAATTTTTTTCTGGACATCTAGGTCGTTATACAATATCTAGTGTTAGACATAGAATAGAAATACCAGATGTGGTATCGTTTACCCCTTGATCCAGGAGATAACAAAAATGAAAAAGAGATTAAAAGAAGAACCATCCGAAACCCTTGCAACTTCTACAGAAACCCGCGCTGATCTCTCTATAGAAAGCAGCCCAACAAGCTTTACCGCTAGCGGAATGCCTGATATTTTAAAATTAACGATTGTAAAACGTGATGGCAGTATCGTCCCTTTTAATTCTGCCAGAATCCGCAAAGCGATAGAGTTTGCTTTTCGCGATACGAAGAAATGTGCTCTACCAGAGCCTCTATCTGATTCTTTTCTACAAACTATCCAAAGGCTGACCCATAACGTTATAGAAAGAGCAAGCGAGCTCGGCAAAAGAGGGGTCTCTCTTACTGTAGAGGGTATTCAAGATATCGTAGAGATCACTTTAATGAAAAACGGCTACCACGACGTTGCGCGCGACTATATTGTCTATCGAGATCAGCATAAAGAAGTTCGAAAGAATCAGCCACAAAATATTATGATCTCACGCGGTGATGGTGTTACAAAAGTACGATTTAACCCTATGAAAATCGCATCAACTCTTGAAAACACCTTTCGCGCTGTTCTCGATTTAGAAAATGGACCAACATCACAAGAAATCATCTCTTCTGTAAACAGACTTACACAGGAAGTTATAGATAAGGTAGTCCAAGAGAATAAAAAAGGACAGTCCATAGCTCTTAGCCTTTTACAAGACTTTATGGAAGAGATCTTTATGAAGGGCGGTTTTTATAATGAAGCTAAACACTACATATTAAACCGTAGCGAAAAAGCGCGTGAAAAAGAGACATTAACCCACACAAGCGCTAGAAAGATTCAGCTGCCTAAAGGGGCTAAAGAAAAAGCTTTTCTTATCTCCTCGGAGAGTGGCTCACAAGAGATATCGGAATCGGAAATCAGACAAAAACTCTCTTTTGCTTCTCGCGGTTATGAAAAAACGATCGATATAGACAGGCTATTTTCTGCAACTCTTCTCAATTTCTATGAAGGGATTAAAGAAGATGAGATCGATACTGCCCTCATTATGGCAGCACGTATGCAAGTTGAGCTTGAGCCTAACTACTCTTTTGTGGCAGCGCGCCTCTTACTCGATAAGCTCTATAGAGAAACTCTTGAAGTATCGGCTTTAGATCCAAGCGTTAACGAAGCCCATAAAAAATACTTTCTGCAATACATTCAAAAAGGTATCTCTTATCAGAGGCTATCACCTGACCTACTTGATTTTGACCTAGAAAAGCTTGCAGAGGCCCTGGTATTAGAGCGCGATAATCTCTTTCAGTACTTAGGATTACAAACTCTTTACGATCGCTACTTTATTCACCATAAAAATAGACGCCTCGAGACACCACAAATCTTCTGGATGCGCGTCTGTATGGGTCTTACGATCAAAGAGGAAGATAAAACAGAGAAAGCGATTGAATTTTACAACATTCTCTCCCAATTCCTCTACACACCAAGTACACCAACTCTTTTTAATGCAGGCACACTCCATGCGCAGCTATCGTCTTGCTATCTATCGACAGTTAATGACGACCTTGGCCACATCTTTAAAGTAATTTCTGATGATGCGCAGCTCTCTAAGTGGGCTGGTGGTCTTGGTAATGACTGGACAAGCGTACGCGCAACCGGATCCGTTATTAAAGGGACAAATGGGAAGTCACAAGGCGTTATCCCTTTCTTAAAAGTTGCAAATGATACAGCTGTTGCCGTAAACCAAGGCGGCAAAAGAAAAGGAGCCCTCTGCTCTTACTTAGAGACATGGCACCTTGATATCGAAGACTTTTTAGAGCTTCGTAAAAATACAGGTGATGAGAGACGTCGTACCCACGATATGAATACAGCCAACTGGATTCCGGATCTTTTCATGAAGAGAGTCGAGCAAAATGGTGTTTGGACACTCTTTACCCCTAGTGAAACAACAGATCTACATGATCTTTATGGAAGCGCTTTTGAAAAGCGTTACATGGAGTATGAAGAGATGGCAAAAGAGGGAAAAATTCTCCTCTTTAAAAAGGTAGATGCCGTCACGTTGTGGCGTAAAATGCTTAGCATGCTCTTTGAAACAGGCCACCCTTGGATCACATTTAAAGATCCATCTAACATCCGCTCGCCACAAGACCATAAAGGTGTTGTCCACTCCTCTAACCTTTGCACAGAAATTTTATTAAATACCTCTAAAGAAGAGGTAGCGGTTTGCAATCTTGGCTCTATTAATTTAGTAAACCACTTTGAAAATGGTGTTTTGCAAGAAGAGAAGCTCGCATCCACAATTAAAAGCGCTATACGGATGCTCGATAACGTCATCGATATCAACTTCTACCCGATTCCAGAGGCCGCAAATGCTAATAAGCAGCATAGACCAATCGGCCTTGGCCTTATGGGTTTTCAAGATATCCTCTACAAAAATAAAATCTCTTATGCAAGCCATGAAGCCGTTAGCCTTGCCGATGAAACGATGGAGATGATCTCTTATTACGCTATCCTCTACTCTTCTCTTTTAGCTAAGGAAAGAGGCACTTACGCTACTTACAAAGGCTCAAAATGGGATAGAGGCCTTCTCCCTATCGACACCATCAGCTTGCTCGAAAAAGAGAGAGGGATGGCTGTTGATATGGATAAATCGATGAAAAAAGATTGGACACCTGTCCGCGAGAGCGTCCGTCAGTATGGCATGAGAAACTCTAATACGATGGCAATTGCCCCAACAGCAACTATTGCCAATATCGTAGGGGTTACTGCCTCTATTGAGCCTACCTATAAAAACTTATATGTGAAATCTAACCTTTCCGGGGAATTCACGATACCAAATGAACATCTCATAGCTCACCTTAAAGAAGAGAACCTTTGGGATGAAGAGATGCTAGATGATCTAAAGTACTATGATGGTTCCCTCTTAGAAATCAGCAAAGTACCAACAGCTATTAAGCAACTCTTTTTAACCTCTTTTGAGATCGATCCTAGCTGGATTATCGCCTGTGCGATACGGCGTCAGAAATGGATAGATATGGGCCAGTCTCTAAACTTATACCTCTCTGAGCCGAGCGGTAAGAAGATGCATGAAATGTACTTCCTTGCTTGGAAAGGTGGTCTTAAAACTACCTACTACTTAAGAACTTTGGCTGCAACACAGATTGAGAAATCAACAACCGATATCAATAAACGCGATCTACAACCGCGTTGGATGAAATCTGAATCTGCAACAAGCCGCATTAAAATAGATCGTGAAAAACCAAAAGGTGCCTGTTCGCTTAGCGAAGGCTGTGAAAGTTGTCAATAAAACGCGTAATTTATGGAGAAAAAGCTAATGCCTGTACTTGCAGATGAAAAGAAAGAAAAACGTGTTAAAGTTGATGAGAAGAGACTCATAAACTGTACCACAGTTGATGTAAACCAACTTATGCCCCTTAAATACAAGTGGGCGTGGGAACACTACCTAAATGGTTGCGCCAACCACTGGATGCCAACCGAAGTGCCGATGGCAAAAGATATAGAGATGTGGAAATCTAATGTTTTAACAGATAGTGAAAGACTTGTTGTTATGCGTAACTTAGGCTTCTTCTCAACAGCTGAGAGCTTAGTTGGCAACAATATTGTTTTAGCCATCTTTAAACATGTAACAAATCCTGAGGCAAGACAGTATCTCTTAAGACAATCCTTTGAAGAGGCGATCCATACCCATACCTTCCACTATATTGTGGAATCTTTAGCGCTTGAGCCGGGCGAAATTTTTAATATGTATAATGAAATCGAGGCGATCCAGCAAAAAGACCGCTTTGAAATGCAGTTGACCGAAGATATTTTACAGCCAGGCTTCTCAACAAATTCCTTTGCTGGGGCGCAAAAATTCTTAGAAAATCTGATCGGTTACTACATCATCATGGAAGGGATCTTCTTTTACAGTGGTTTTGCAATGATCCTCTCTCTTCATAGACAAAATAAGATGACAGGTATCGGAGAGCAGTTTCAGTATATTCTTAGAGATGAGACGATCCACTTAAACTTTGGTATCGATCTTATCAATGAAATTAAAGCAGAGAATCCTGAACTTTGGACAAAAGAGTTTCAAGACCATATTATCGATCTGATAGATCAGGCAACTGTATTAGAGTATGCTTACGCTAAAGATTGCCTACCTAAAGGGATCCTTGGTCTTACAGCTCCTATGTTCGAAGACTATGTGGGTTATATTGCCGATCGTAGACTCGAAAGAATTGGTCTTAAAGCACGTTATAACAAGAAAAACCCCTTCCCTTGGATGAGCGAAGTTATCGACCTCGGTAAAGAGAAGAACTTCTTCGAAACACGTGTTACAGAATATCAATCTTCTTCGAATTTAACATGGTAAAAAAAACAAGCATCCTCAATACTACTTATATACTGAGTGGCCTTCAGTGTATTGGGGATGCTTCATGAAAAAAAATCAGCGTTACCGTGGCTTTATTGCCAAAAACGTTTGGAACGTCGAAGAGATCCACGTTAAGGTAACAGAAGTTCTCCATGAAAAGACAGGCGCTACCGTTATTCATGTGGCAGCAACGGACGATGAAAACCTCTTTGGCCTCTGCTTTAAGACTTATCCCAAAAACCATAATGGCGTTGCCCATATCTTAGAACACACAACTCTCTGCGGCTCTAAGAAGTATCCGATCCACGATCCATTTTTTTCTATGCTTAGGCGCTCCTCCAATACCTTTATGAATGCCTTCACAGCAAAATTATGGACTTGTTATCCCGCCTCCACACGAATCAAAAAAGATTTTTACAATTTATTAGAGGTCTATCTAGACTCTGTTTTTCACCCCCTTCTTTTAAAGACCTCTTTCCACCAAGAGGGCCACAGACTCGAATTTGATAAGATAGACGATCCAACCTCCCCCCTAAAAATAAAAGGGGTCGTATATAATGAGATGAAGGGGGTTTTATCCAACCCAGGCTCGCTCTTCTATCGTAAGCTAATGTCAGGCCTTTTTCCTAATAACACCTATGGCTTTGATTCAGGGGGCGATCCCAAAGAGATTACAACACTCTCTCACGCCGACTTAGTAAAATTTCATGAAGAGTACTACCATCCTAGCCGCTGCACCTACTTTTTCTATGGCGATATTCCGATTGAAAACCATTTAGATTACCTAGGTGAAAAAGTACTCGATGCAGCAGCAAGTCTACCCCCTATTCCCCCTTTAGAAAAGTGTAAGCACTTCAAAAAGCCTATTCGCGAGCTCTCTTATTACCCATCCAATGAAGCGAACTTAAAACAGCAAACCTTCGTTGGTTTTGGCTTCCTTACGATGGATATTAAAGACCACGATGACCTTCTAGGGCTTCATCTTTTAGACTCTATCTTGATGGATACAGACGCCTCTCTTCTTAAGTATAAGCTTGCAGAGTCTGGTCTCTGTGTAGAGGCTGATTCTGCTTTTGATCCCGATACACGCGATATTCCTTATACAATCGTCTGCCGAGGTGCCGAAAAAGAGAATGCAGATGCTTTAGAGAAGCTCTTGTTTGATTCCCTTACAGAAATTGCAGAGGAAGGGATTCCTATGCACCTTATCGAATCTTCGATGCACCAGTTAGAGTTTTCGAGAAGTGAAATTAGCTACGACTACGAGCCTTATGGCCTGGAGCTTTTTAGCCGTATTGTTCTTCCCTATCTCCAAGGCGGCTCGCCAATCGACGGCTTAAAAATCCACTCTCTTTTTGAAAAGCTCTCTACTTTAGTCGCACAAAAAGATTATCTGCCCGGTATTATAAAAAAATACCTTCTGACAAATCCCCATATGTACCGTCTTGTCATGGCGCCAGATCCAGAGCTTTTAGAAAAGACGCAGAAAGAAGAAGAGGCAGAGCTTGCTCTTAAACAAAAAAGCCTCTCAAAAGAAGATGTGGCAGCGATTCTACAAGAGGGCCGAGACCTTTTACAGTATCAAAAAAGAAAGGAAGAGGAAAACATCGATTGCTTACCGATTTTAGAGTTAAGCGATATTCCAAAGCAGGTCTCCTTCTACCCGATTGAGAAACAGCAGTATAACCAGTTAGTTGTCTACCACCATAGCTGTTTTACAAACCATATCCTATATGCTGATCTCGTCTTTGATCTACCACAGATAGAAGAGAACGATCTACCCTATCTTCGCCTCTTTGGCTCTCTCTTAGCAGAGCTCGGCGCTGGTGGGCGTAATTATATCGATAACCTCCACTACATCCATAAAAATGTTGGTGGTATATGGACCTCTCTCTCTCTCAATGTCCAAAGAGAGAATATCCAATCGTGTTATCCAACTATATCGCTTTCCGGAAAAGCGCTTACTCGTAAGGCCGAGCCGCTCTTCCAGCTCATGAAAGATTTTATTCTAGCGCCCGATCTAACCGACAAAGAGCGTATTAAAGAGCTCCTCCTCCAAGCCTATAACAATCTACAAAACCGCCTCAATAACAACGCGATAAGCTATGCTTTAAAGCAATCGGCCTCAGGCTTTTCCTCCTGGAATTTTGTAAGTAACCTCTGGCACGGCATGCCGTACTATAAATTCATCGAGCATTTAGCCCAAAATATCGATAACGAATTAGATAATCTAGTCTCCACCTTCCAGCGACTCTCTAAAACGATCTTCCATCTCAACAACCCTCATCTCATCCTCTCCTGCGATAGTGAGACCTATAAAGACCTTATAAAACATAAGTTCTATGGCTTTGATAAATTCTCTGATGCTTCTGCCTCTTTTCGCCCATGGGTAGAACTAGCAACACCCCCTCCTATGACTCACTCGGCTAAAATCTTAGCAAGCCCTATCGCTCACAATGCGCTCTCTCTTGCAACAGTCACAATGACCTCTGCCTATTCAGCCCCTTTAAAGCTCGCAAGCTATCTTTTCGAGAATATCACAATCCACCAAAAAGTACGCGAAGAAGGAGGAGCCTACACCTCGGGTGTTAAATACAATATTCTTACCGGTATTTACCAATTCTACAGCTCACGCGATCCTCACATCTTCTCCTCTTTCCAAGCCTTTTCAGCTGCTATAGAAGAGATTGGCCAAGGTGGTTTTACAGAACAAGACCTTCTAGAGGCAAAATTAAGCTATATTCAAGATGTGGATGGCGTTGTCTCCCCCGGCTCAAAAGCCTCTGTGACCTACTTCCAATATAAGACAGGCTTAAATCGCGAGCATCGTCAAAAATTCCGCGATCAAATCTTATCGGCAACCAAACAAGATGTCATCGAAGCGGTAAATGAGTGCCTTCGCCCCAAAATGAAAGATGACAGCATTCGAGTTACCTTTGCTAGTAAACCCGTTATAGAGAAAAATAATGCGCTTTTTCTAAAAGCCGGTCTTCCTAAAATGAAGATCGAAACTCTCTAACGTTCTAATAATCAGTGTAAATAAAGTATATTCAAAACCATATTATAATCCTTTTAAAACAGGAAACAATTATGGTTTGTTTAAACAGCGCTTTATTTGCAGTTAGTCCTCAAAACAATCAAATTATCCCCCTTCTTACAGATACAGATCAAAAAGCAGCACCCCTTACCGTTTTAACAGACCCTGCAGCAACAAAAAAAGAGCAGCCGATTGGATTTGCTCTAAAAAAAGATGGAACCATTGGCTTTATTCTAAACAAAAACACCAATAGCGTGACACAGATCAACATCTCTACTAAAAGTGTCGTGCCATGGGCTTTAAATATAGGCACGCCAATTGCGATCGCGTTATCAAATGACGAGCAAAATTTATTTGTATTAAGCAGCTTAGGATTTCTAAAAATCTCAGCAACTACAGCTAACAGTACACCAAAGAATATTGCTGATGCTGCCTTTGTAACTAGTAAAAAAGCGGTGAATTTTCTTATCTCTTTAGATGGCAAGCAAGCCTTTGTAATCGGTAGCACACAAATTATCCCGATTGATCTGATCGCCGAAACAGTCGGCACCCCGATTGATCTTGCTACTTTGCCTTATGGCGTAGCTCTTAGCGGTACGAATATCTATTTTATAGATCCTAAAAACCGCATTCTTATCTGTTGCGACTTAACTCTTAAGATTAAATGGATTATACCTCTTATTGGAACACCAACCTCTCTTGCAGTTTCAGCAACGGGCAAAAAAATCTATGTAGGCCTTAGCTCTCCAACCCCCCTTTTAACTGTGATCAGTAGCGATTGGAAGCTTCCCCCTATCTTAGTTCCACTGACAAACACACCCAACCAAATAAGAATGGCAACCGACAAAAAAATCTATATTGCAGGCGATAAAAGTATTACTCCTTTTCTCACTGATACAAACCAAACAGAAGGTGAAATTCCTCTCACAGAAACAACTACAGGCCTTGTTTTAGGCTCTTTGTTGACTTAAAAGGAGATTTTAATGGGTACTTTTGATTTTCTAAACGATCTACCGGGACTACAGCCTTGCCAATATACGCCTAATAAAGAGTATCTCCTATACACGCTAAACTCTTCTTTGGTACCAGAATCCTCGGTTAATAACATGATTCCTATTTCGACCAAGACAGATACAGCTCTTGATCCAATCGATCTCTCCCCTGTACAACCTATCCTCTTTGCTGTGAAAAAAAATGGCCTGACAGCTTTTGTGTCAGATGCAAAAACTAATAAGATTGCGATTGTTGACCTTATACAAAAAAAAGTTCTAAGCTCTTTTTCTTATGGCGCACAATCCCCACCTCCCGTACTAGCCACAGCTCTCTCCCTCTCACCTGATGAAAAGACCTTATTTATAACTACAAAGACGGGCGTTATTCCTGTAAACGTTTCAAACCTACAAGCTCCATCTGTAGGCGCTACTCTACCGGTATCTGTTAGCACCTCTGGTAGTACCTCACCTGTCAAAAAAATAGCACCTATACAGACTGTAACAACATATGATGGGAGCAAAGCTTATATATCTTACATTGATGGCATCGCTCTTTTTTCAGGCGTAGCAGCAAGCCCCTTTTTCCCTCTAAAATCCTCTTATGATACCTTTGCGGTTGGAAGAAATGCTCTAGCTGCGTTAGATCTAGGTAAAAAAATTCTATTTTGTTTTTCTCCAGATCTGCAACTTAAAGCCTTTTTACCTATGGCAAATCCAACATGCATTGCTTTTTCTCCTAAAGGCGATGAAATTTATGTAGGCGATACAACTACAGATGGCTCAACCACAAATTCTATTCTCACTGTCTTAAATACTAATCTAGCTATACCAAGCTTTTCTATTTCTCTCCCAAGCGCAGCTATACAGATTGTCTTTACACCTGATGGCAAAAAAGCTTATGTAGCCATCAAAAATGGCGTTGTGCCTATAAAACTTGCTACAAAAGAAGTTTTACCAACTATCTCTCTTAAGCAAACACCCGCAACTATAGCTATCGCTGCTTTGCCTCAAAGTAATTAAGGAGCCTTGATTTTGTCTGAGAAAAAACAGTTTCTTTATGTGACAACGGTTGCTGAGAACAGAGTTGTTCCTATTGCTTTGGATAAACATATCTCCCTTCCTCCTATCGCCTCTGGCGTTACCCCCTCTAGCATTGTCATTTCAGAAGATGGGGAGCGAGCCTATATTGCAAACGTTTTACAAAATGCCATTACCCCGATTGATCTTATCTCTCATATTCCACTTGCCTCTATTCCTGTTGGAAACGGCCCTACAAGCCTTGCCATAAGACCTAAGAGTAAAACTCTTTATGTAACAAATTCTAAAGACAACACGGTAGTTTCTGTAAAAAATCGCACTAAAGGAGAGGCTATTGCTGTTGGAAGAGCGCCAAGCTCGATTGCGATTACGCCTAATGGAAAAACAGCCTACGTTACCAATTTAGAAGATAATAGTGTAACGCCTATCGATCTAGAGACAAATAGCGCAAAGAGCCCTATAGCTGTCGGAAAAGGCCCTGTTACGATAGCTATTGCACCTAAAGGTAAAACTGCCTACGTGGTGAATAGCAAAGACAATAGCATCACACTTATCGATCTAAAAACAGAGCGGACGCTCAAGACAATTGCTGTGGGTAACTACCCTGTCAGCATCGCTATTACGCCAAATGGGCAAAAAGCCTACGTATCTAACTTAAAAGACAATAGCATCAGCGTCCTTAATCTTAAAAGTAGCAAGTGTGTAGGCTCTATTTCTATGCTCCATGGCCCAAGCCATATCGCGATTACACCCGATGGTAAAATAGCTTATGTCACAAATTTACACAGTACAACAGTGACTCCTATCGCGCTTGCCACACATACTCTAATGGCTCCCATTGAAGTCGGTAGAGTCCCCTACGGTATTGTTATCGCTACTCGGTAGATGTATACCGCTCGTGATTCAAGAATCGGTATAATAGATGTCGACAAAAGTTTTCTACGAAATACTCTGAAGTAAAAAGTAGAGCCTCTTTACTAGCTAAGAAGCTACGGATATTCTCTATATAGACCTCATACTCTTCCTCTGAGATATTCTGTAAAAAATCGTAGAGCTTTTCATAGCTAGGAAAATCTCGTTTATCGATAAAGCATCCCTTTGGAATGTATTTTTCTATATTAGGAGCCCCTAAATAAATAGGGACAACACCTGCATGAAAGGCATCAAAGATTTTTTCTGTGATATAGCCATTTTGAGAGGAGCTATTTTCATAGGAGATTGTGAATTTATACTGCTTTAAAACAGCAATCTTATCTATGACAGCGCCTCTATAGTTTTTATAGCCTAGCTTTTCCCAATTGCGTCCATATAAATCAAAGAGCTCCTCCTCTTTATTTTCAAAAAACTTAATCGCCCGTCGCCTTTCTGTATAAAGCTCTCCTTCAATCCTTGACTCTAAATTTGTCCCAAAAAGACAGCAAAATTTCTTCTCAGTAAAAGAGGGGGTATTATCTAACATAGGGCGCATGACAGGATAAAAAAACTTACAGTATTTCTTATTATCAACAAGCGCATCATCGAAGGTAAAGACCTTTGTAAACTGCTTAAGAAAGCTCTTTTCATACAAATCCGTCATTACGACACGCGGCTCGAATATAAATAAAACAAGAGCCTCTTTTGAAAACCGTTTAAAAACCTCCTCCATCTCCTTTTTAGTAAGCGTATTATAAACAATAAGCTTAGTAAAGCGGGTCGGGATAAAAGTTTTATCAGGAAAAATTTCTAAGAAATAGCCGTAGGATAGAAGCTTCTTCTGCAGTCTTTCTTCATTTGTTAGAGAAGCCTCTGGTTTGTAATAAAGGATTTCGCTTCTCTCTGCTAAAAGAATAGGCCAGTTGGCCGCAAGACCGACTCTTTCAAGGCTCGAAAGGGTACTGCTTAAAAAAGTAAAGAAGAGTAGGCAAATATTAAAAGAAAAGCCCCTCTTGAGAGGGGCTAAGAATTTATGCATTCGGATGGGGAACGCTATGGAAGCTAGCGCGTCCTTGATGGTGCATTAAAAACACAAGTCTCTCTTGCGCTTTAGCCTTCTCAAGCACTGCTTTTAAATCTTGCACAGAATTGATCTTCTGGCCGTTCACAACCATAATAATAGAACCAACAGTCCATCCTGCACGAGAAGCAAGAGATCCTGGTAGCACTTTTGTGACAACAATCCCTTTTTCCTCAGCTTTAGCGCCGTAGCGATGAGCCGTCTCAGGAGAAATAGGCTCTACAACGATACCAAGCTTGTAAATGATATCGCCTTCTGTAGAGGACTCTTTAGCCTTCGAACCTAAGGTAAGTTTAATCTGTTTTGTCTTGCCGCTTCGTAAAACGGTTATATTACAGATACTGCCAGAGGGAAGCTTGCCAAGTTTTGTATAGAGCTGCTTTGCTGACTTGATAGGCTCACCATTAAACTCTGTGATCACATCGCCTGGCTCTAAACCTGCTTGCTCCGCTGATGAGGAGAGGACCACTTCTGTTACAAGGGCACCGACTGTCCCTTTTTTGAGATGAAAACCAGTACAGAGATCTTCGTTAAGATCTTGTATCTGCACACCTAAAAAAGCTCTGTCTACAACACCATTTTGTCTAATCTGCTCAAAAACCATCTTGGCAATGTTACTTGGAATAGCAAAACCTACACCGATATTGCCACCTGTTCTAGAAAGAATCGCTGTATTAACACCGATAACTTTACCGTTAAGATCTATAAGAGGCCCACCAGAATTACCTGCGTTGATCGGCGTATCTGTTTGGATAAAATCTTCCCACTTCGAAATTTGTAAATCACCTCGATGGGTTGCGCTGACAACACCAACTGTAACGGAGTCGCGCAATTTAAAAGGGTGTCCAATAGCCATAGACCATTGCCCTACATCAATCTCATCAGAATCTGCAAAGTCAAGATAAGGAAGGCCTTCGCCAGGAATTTTTAAAATCGCTAAATCTGTGTTTGGATCGCAGCCGACTAGTTCTGCTTCAAAGCTCTTTTCTGTATCATCAAACTTCTCAACGATAATTACGCCAGCTTCTTTTACAACGTGGTAATTTGTGACAATGTAACCATCGGAGGAGACGATAAATCCACTACCGCTGCTAACAGCTTGCTTTTGTTGCGGGGCTCTTGGATTGGCTCCGTGAGGAGGAATGCCGAAGAATCTATGGAAAAGTTCATCTTGAAATTGTTCAAAAGGATTAGAGGGATCACCTCCAAAAGGATTATACCCATCGGGAGAGCCATCTTTATTAAGCTCCACTCGAATATGTACAACAGCAGGTCTTGAAGATTTAGCAACTGTAACAAAAGCTTGGGAGAGCCCTTTGCCACATTGTGGGCAACTGGAAGGTTGTGGTGCAATAGATTTCGTATCTACTGCTGTAGAGGGGGGTGCTCCATAGACGCTACTGAAGGTAGCTGCTAAAAAAATAACCTTTCTAAGCATAGAATTTTCCTCAGTATATAGTGATTTGTATCGAGAGCGGTAATTTGAAATAGGAGGCCTCCATCTAAAACAATAAAGACTGGAGGCCTTAGTAGCTGTTTCTACAAAAAAATATTCTCTAGTTTACAGCTTCTTTTAAAGCTTTTCCAGGACGGAAAGTTGGCACTTTCTTTGCTGGGATTTTGAGTTCTTTTCCTGTTTGTGGGTTTCTACCTACACGTGCCTTTCTTTTCGCTACTTTGAATGTACCGAAACCAACTAAGCCAACTTCTTTGCCTTTGCGTAGGTGTTTTGTTACAGCGTCAATGTATGCGTTTAGGAATTTATGTGTATCATTCTTTGTGAAACCGGCTTTCTCTGATACTTCTTCGATCAGTTCGTTTTTGTTCACCATGTGTTCTCTCCATTTTGGGTTCGTGATATCTTACAGCTTATGCCAAGTCACAATAGTAGACAAGTTTTCTCTACAACTTTTTGTAATTTCCCTTAGAAAGTGCGTTTTTACGACTCTTCAGAGTAGGCTGTAACAGGGTTTATACCGAGAGTAATTCAAGAATCGGGATGTGGGCAAGAAGGTGCCTCGCCTTTAAAATAGGCAAAGCCGATGCCAAAATTAGCCAAACTTAAAAAGTTGGCTAAATTTTGGTAATTTCAAAGGTGAGAGCTACCGACGATGCCAACACCGATTTTTGAATCACGAGCGGTATATATTGAGAATAATGCAAAAATCGATACATGCCGTGCCAAGAACTTGGCATCTGGAAAGCGCTATTGATGAGACGAGGCAAACTCTTGAAAGGCTTTTTCACGGCGAATCGGATCAAAAGCCTCGTTTCTCATAGCTTCTTGTAGATCGATACCTTTAAAAGAGGAGACTACTTTTAGCCATTCTAAAGTTTTTTTAAGATCTTTGGAAAGAGCGTGCGAAAAAGCGGCATAAAGGGCGATATCAGCTGTTTTACTCTCTTGAAAACAGTCTCCAGAGAGCTCTATAACCTTCTTATAATCGCCGACGACAAACGCGGAGCGATACAATATACATTTAGCCTCTGGTGTGATCTCTTTTTCAATCGATAAAAGCTCATTATAGGTCTTTTGAAATTCGCTGTGATCAAAGTGTATCTTTGCAAGATACTGCTTGGCAAGGGTGTAAATCATCCCTCTTTTTGTCTCAGCAATCAATCTCTCTAAATGAACAATAGCCTCTTCTTGCCTCGATGTCTGTAGAAGAGTCTCTACAGCAACTAAAGCCTCTCGATTCACCTCTTTCTGATCCTCTTCTGAGTAGTTTTTAATATAACGAAGGGTCTCTACACCTTGGAAGGCAAAGATAAGGAATAAAGCTCCCATCGGAAACCAGCCAAGCCCCATGAGAAAAAAGATAACAGAGGCCATGGTAGAAAAGAGAATCGAAATGTAAAGAGCGGCTTTACGCGCTCTAAATCCTAAAAACTTTTCTAAAGTAATCCTTAAAAGCTGCCCTCCATCTAGCGGCAATATAGGAAGGAGATTCATGATCGTCCAAAAGAGCGTTATAAAACGAAAATCTTGTACAAAGTGACGCAAACCTGGATTTACAATCGGTATATCAGCAACAAATGTTGCGGCAATAAACATGAGAAACCCAAAGAGAGGTCCCATAAAAACAACAACAAACTCTCTTCCTAAAGAGAGCTTTGGTCCAGAGGGAACGGTAACTCCGCCAAAAGCCGTAAACTCTATTTGAACTCTCTGGCCAAAGGCTAATGCTGTTAGGGCGTGGCCAAGCTCATGGACTAAGACCGATAAAAAGATCATAGCTATCCATAGAAGAATCTCTCCAGGCGAGCGCGAAATAAAAAAGCCTATCAGGGCCGCTGTTAGAAAAAAGAGAGGTTTTATACGGATAGAAAATTTCTTCATCTATGTCTGCCTAGTGCTTTTATTACAGCTTTACCCATGTCTGCAGGTGAAAGGGTAACATAAACACCTGCGCTTTCTAAAGCAGCCATTTTATCTCGAGCGCTTCCTTTGCCGCCTGAAATGATCGCACCCGCATGGCCCATTCTTTTGCCTGAGGGAGCAGTCTGCCCTGCAATAAAGGCTGCTACAGGTTTGGTACAATTACTTTTTATCCAGTCAGCCGCCTCTTCTTCAGCACTCCCCCCAATCTCTCCGATCAAAAGGATCGCCTCTGTCTCAGGATCTTTTTCAAAAAGTTCTAAGACATCGATAAAGTTGGTACCATTAGCTGGATCACCACCAATTCCCACACAACTGCTTTGCCCTAAGCCTAAATTACTCGTCTGCCACACAGCCTCATAAGTTAGCGTCCCAGATCTAGAGACAACGCCAACTTTTCCTTTCTTGTGGATGTACCCAGGCATGATGCCTATTTTACAGCTACCCGGCGTTATTATTCCAGGACAATTTGGACCAATAAGACGCGACTTACTCTTACGCATTACCTCTTTTACATGGAGCATATCAAATACAGGAATCCCCTCGGTAATACAGACGATTAAGGCTATCCCAGCCTCTTCCGCCTCTAAAATGGCCTTCGCAGCCCCCTTAGGCGGCACAAAAATCATGGTAGCATCAGGCTTTGTCTCATGCACTGCTTCATGGACTGTATTAAATACGGGTAAATTAAGTTCTGTAGTAGTCCCACCCTTTCCTGGAGTTACCCCCCCTACCATTTTAGTGCCATAAGCGTAGCACTGCTCGGTATGAAAGCTCCCGGCGCTCCCTGTAATCCCTTGGCAAATAACTTTAGTGTCCTTATTTACTAAAATGGCCATAGCTCCCCTCTTTTCCTAAAGCTGCTTTAACGGCTTTCTCTGCAGCCTCTGTCAGATTATCGGCAGAGATAATTTTTAAACCCGATTTTCTAAGAACCTCTTTACCTTTTTCCACATTTGTTCCCTCTAATCTTACGATTAAAGGAACTTCTATATCTAACTCTCCGGCAGCGGCAACAATCCCTTCTGCCAAAATATCGCAGCGCATAATCCCACCAAAAATATTGATAAGAATCGCCTTCACATTTTTATCGGCTAAAATGAGAGCAAAACTTTTAGAGACCTTTTCGCGGCTAGCCCCCCCCCCGACATCGAGAAAATTCGCAGGCATCCCCCCGTGGTGTTTGATCAGATCCATCGTAGCCATAGCAAGCCCTGCCCCATTCACCATACAACCGATATTTCCCTCTAAAGCGATATAAGCAAGATCCATATCATGGGCGATCGCCTCTTCAGGAGTCTCTTGCGAGGGATCATACATAAGGGCTATGTTCGGGTGGCGAAAAAGTGCATTGTCATCAACAGCAATTTTAGCATCTAAGGCCCAAAGAGTTCCCTCCTTATCCTCTATCAAAGGATTGATCTCTAAAAGATCCATATCGTTTTCTACAAAGGCTTTACAAAGATTACGAATAATCTCTTCACACATCTCTTTTTGCTTACCTGTAAAGCCAAGAAAATGAGCTATTTCATGGCATTTTTTAACAGAAATTGTCCCATCAAGGCCAAAGGGTACTTTAAGGATTTTTTCCGGGCTATTTTCTGCAAGCTCCTCAATTTCTGTCCCTCCTTCTGGAGAGACCATTAAAATAGGAGTAGCCTCTTTGCGGTCGATCACAATCCCTACATAGTACTCTCTAGCGATATCTAATAATTTACTGATCATTACCTTATGGCAAACAATACCCGCTTTACCGGTTTGCTTTGTTACAAGCTTCATACCGATCATAGCTTTAGCGAGCGTCTCAATCTCTTTAGGGGTTTTACCAATCTTTACCCCCCCGGCTTTTCCTCGACCCCCAGCATGTACCTGTACTTTTACAACAGCAGCTTGGACACCAAGCGCCTGAACAGCATTCATAACATCTTTGAAATCAGATACAACCTTAAATTCTGGAATCGGGATTCCATAGGCTTGTAAAATCTCTTTGGCCTGAAACTCGTGAATATTCATGAGATAAAAGCTCCCCCTTTCTCCTAAACAAGATCTTTGGCATACTGATTTAAGTTGCAACTTAAAAACGAAAGATATGTTCAGCCTTTTTAAAACCGGCCTCCAAAAGATCAAGGCAGCGCTCAAAAAAACGAGCTCCTTTCTTCATAAAAACCTTCTAGCTATCTTCTCTAAGCCCTTAAACGAGGAGTTATTAGACGATTTAGAGAGAACTTTATACGAAGCTGACCTTGGCTCTAAGGTTGTTAGCGATTTCTTAGAGACTCTTAAAAAGCACTTTTTAGAGTACGGCCATTCGAAAGCAGAAAATTATCTATCCCTTTTAGAAGAAAAAGCCTACGAAATCTTAAGCGTGCCACCGACCACCTCTGGAAACGAACCTATGGTAGGCTCTCCAAAGCTTATTCTTATTGTAGGGGTGAATGGTGGCGGTAAAACAACAACCCTCGCAAAGCTTGCCAAATACTACCAAAATAAAGGTCAAAAAATTATTTTAGCAGCCGGTGATACTTTCCGGGCCGCCGCGCAAGAGCAAATCGCTATTTGGGCCGAACGGCTACAGATTGACCTCGTTAAGGGGACCCTTGGCGCCGACCCCTCCTCTGTTCTTTTTGATGCGATGGCAAAAGCTAAAGCTAAAAAATATGACCTTATCATAGCAGATACAGCAGGCCGCCTTGAATCAAAGACAGATTTGATGCAAGAGCTTGAAAAAATAAGGCGCATTGCTAAAAAACAAGATGAGCTTGCTCCCCACGAAACTTTTTTAATTGTCGATGCAACACTTGGCCAAACAGCCATAGATCAAACAAGAACTTTTCACGCCTACACACCGCTTACCGGTATCATTCTTACAAAGATAGATGGCTCGGCTAAAGGTGGGATAGCCCTTGCTCTTTATCGCGAATTTGGTATCCCTATTCTCTTTTTAGGCTGCGGTGAAAAAGCAGATGATCTTATAGAATTCGATCCAAAATCGTATACAACAGCTCTATTTTCTGCTTAAATGAATAGGTATGCAAGACCTCCTCTCTTCCCTTATTACCCACCTAAAAGAGAATTATAACCCATCTGATAAGCTCTTATTTCCTTTCTTAGAAAAGGTAGCTGTAAAAACGCCCCCCGCGCTTGAAAAACCTCTTCCACCGGTTATCCTTCTTCTTACCCATTACAAAGAAAAAGAGTTCTTTCCCTTTCTTCTCTCTCTTACTAAGGCGATCGAAACAACCTTTGCCCCTTGCCGGATTGTAGATATTAACGAAGAGAAGAACTTTATCTCAGAGGGCCTCTCTCTTCTTATGCTCTCCAAGCCTCTATTTTTTCAAACCCCTCGTTTTCTCTCTTCCTACCAAAGAGGGGCAAAACCGACTCTATTTAATATACCACTGCTACTTCTTCCCGATTTAACCCTCCTCTCAAAAGAAAAAGATGAGAAGAAAACCCTTTGGCAAACCCTTCATCAACATTTACCTCCTAAAGTACCGTGCACATCGCCGCAGTAGTTCTAGATAAGTCAATCGATAGACCTCTTGATTATAGTATTCCAGAGCACTTAGCCTCTAAAATCAAGCCAGGTATACGCGTCCATGTGCCAGTTAGAGGAAAACTACGCAAAGGAACAGTCTTATCCCTTTTAAGCAAGACTACGGTAAAAAATATCCTTCCCATCGAAGAAGTCCTCTCAGAAATGGATGTCCTAACACCGGACCTCTTCTCTCTTGCGGACTGGATGTCTCGTTACTATGCAACACCGATTGATAGGTGCCTCTCTTCAATGCTCCCAGCAAGTGTTAAAAAAGATCTTAAAGAAAAAACTGAAGTAGAGATCCAGCTGGCTGTCTCTAAAGAAAAAATCGCCTCTTTTTTACAAGAAAACAGAAGCCGGCTCGCTAAACAAGCCTCTGTTCTCGATGAAATGTTAAAAGCAAGCGGCCCTATGCTCTTAAAAGAGCTTTTAAATATTGCTAAAGTTTCAGAGAGTTCTATTGCCTCTCTTATAGAAAAGGGGCTCTTACAAAAAAAACGTGTAAAAGAGCAAACGACAGAACTCGAAGTCGATGAATTTATTCCAACCCCACCCAAAGTGCTCTCTTTAGAACAGGAGAGAACCTTCGCCTCGATCTCCTCCTCTTTGCAAGAAAAGCGCTTTGCCACGCACTTAATTCATGGTATCACAGGTAGCGGTAAGACAGAGATTTACCTGCGCGCTATACAGGAGGCTTTATCTCTTGGCAAAGCCTCTATCCTTTTAGTTCCTGAGATCTCTTTAACTACACAAACAATTGAGCGGCTAACTGCCCGCCTACAAAGAAAAATTGCCGTAATCCACCATCGTCTATCCGATCGAGAGCGCCTTAAGACGTGGGAAGCTATGCGAAAACAAGAGATCGATGTTGTTGTGGGCGCCCGCTCTGCTCTCTTTAGTCCGCTACCGCACCTAGGACTTATCATCGTCGATGAAGAGCATGAGCAGTCTTATAAACAATCGGAAGAGATGCCATGCTACCATGCAAGAGATCTTGCTGTTATGCGCGGTAAAATCACCTCCTCTACCGTCATTCTAGGCTCTGCCACACCAACTCTGGAGAGTTACTACAATGCGCTTCAAGGCAAATACGAGCTTCATAAATTGACAAAGCGTCCTTTGGATTTTAAAAAACCTGAAGTGACGATTGTGAATATGAATTTAGAGTGTAATAAAGCCAAGGGACTCACCCTTTTCTCAGAGACTCTACTCGATCGCATCAAGAAGAAACTGGCAAGCGGTGAGCAGACAATCCTCTTTTTAAACCGCCGCGGCTACTACACCTCTCGCCTTTGCACTTCCTGTCTAAAGCCTATTCACTGTAAACACTGCGATGTTAGTATGACCTACCATAGAGGCGAGGAGATTCTATCGTGTCATATGTGCGGCTTTTCTCTACCAACTGCTTTAGAGAAATGCCCCTCTTGTGGAGAAAAAGAGACGCTAAAATATAAAGGACCGGGGACTGAACAGGTAGAGCGCCTTTTACATGCGATTTTCCCCTTTTGCCGTACTCTTCGCATGGACCGAGATACAACAAAGCAAAAGGGAAGCCACGATCGTATCTTCAAACAGTTTCGTGCCGGTAAAGCAGATATTCTTATCGGTACACAGATGATCGCTAAAGGGCTTCACTTCCCCTCTGTCACCCTTGTCGGCATTCTAAACGCTGATAGCTCTCTAAATATTCCCGATTTCCGCTCCCATGAAACAGTCTTTCAACTCTTAACACAAGTAGCCGGTCGAAGTGGTCGTGGCCTTCTACCCGGAGAAGTTATCATCCAAAGCTTTTTAACAGACCATCCTATCATTCGCCTTGCCTTTGAAGATGACTACGAGCAATTTTTTCATAAAGAGTTAGAGGAACGAAAACTCTTTCAGTATCCCCCCTTCACACGCCTTACGAAAATTGTCTTTAGCGGCACGGAGCTTCCCAAGGTCACACGTACAGCAGATGCTTACTACGCCACCTTAAAAAGAGCCCTGCCTAAAGAGTTCTCCCTCTCCCCCCTTCACCCGCCGGCCCACGCCAAAATCAAAGATCGCCATCGCCTACAGTGTCTTATCAAAGGACAAAACACACTCCTTCTCTCCTCCATTCTAAAATCTCTTCGAGTTAAGGTCCCAAACTCCGTCCGCATCCAGCTGGACATAGACCCGACATCTACATTTTTCTAACACATTAATAATCAGCATTATCTAAAAAAGAGCCCCATCTTTTGTAGACTTAAAAGGATTTGGCTTCAAAATGCGAGATATCTTCGAATGTAAAGTCATGATCGTAGATATGAAGAATTGGCCTCTTTTTAACAAAATATACACTCTATTTTTTGATGGCCATAGGCTACCAGCTAGAAGCGCTTTTGGCGTTGCAGATCTTGCTCTAGGCAGGAAAGTAGAGGTTACCTGCCAAGCTGCTCGCACTGTCTCCCTAGTGGGAAAAATGCAATACGTAGTTAGAAGCCTTTTTGGAAAGTAGCGGCAAAATCTGTTTTGACTTTAGCTAGTAGTACTACTTTGTGTAGTAGCAGGCTCACTCATTTGACTGCGCATGATCGGGAAGAAGATCACATCGCGGATAGAGACCTCCCCTGTCAATAGCATGATCAGACGATCGATGCCGATGCCAAGACCACCACAGGGCGGCATACCTTGGCAGATCGCTTCCAAAAACTCTTCATCGAGAGGATTTGCCTCTTCATCACCACCTAAAAGAAGTCTCTCTTGGTTCTCTAAAAGTTGGCGCTGCAAGATTGGATCGTTAAGCTCAGTGTAAGCATTACAGATCTCAACGCCGAGAACAAACCCTTCAAAACGCTCTACAATCCCCTTTTTAGCCATTTCAGGATTACGATGGAGTTTGCAGAGAGGCGTTGTTTCAATCGGATGGTCGATGATAAAATGTGGCTGGATAAGGTGCTTTTCTACAAATTCTGCAAAGATGTGTGCAATAAGAATACCGCGAGGCGCTTTATCAAGATCTTGCGGCTTTAGATGGGTTTTTTCTTTGAGAAGATTTCTCATCTCTAAGTCGGAGAGCTTATCTACGTCAATAGCAGCGTATTTACGGATACTATCGAGCATGGTCATTCGTATCCAAGGAGTTTTTACATCGATTTCATGTTCAATCCCTTGTCTATCTTTACGAAGACCAAGCTTTGTTGTACCAAAGAGCTCTTTGGCTAGATACTCATAAAGCCCTTCGGTAAAGCGCATGACATCTTTGTAATCCCAGTAGGCTGCATAGCATTCTACAGATGTAAACTCAGGATTATGCGTAGCATCGATCCCCTCATTACGAAAGACACGTCCTATTTCAAAGACGCGATTCATCCCGCCTATAACTAATTTTTTAAGGGCGATCTCAAGAGCAATACGCATATACATTTGCATATGTAAAGAGTTAAGCTCTGTAATGAATGGTTTTGCCTGCGCCCCGCCATAAATTCTCTCTAAAACGGGAGTCTCTACTTCAAGGAACTCGGCTTTCTCAAAATAACGGCGGATAAGCCTCAAAATCTGACTTCTCATCTGAAAAGTTTTTAAGACATCAGAGTTTGCGATCAAATCAAGCCAGCGCTTACGGTAACGCTCTTCTTTATTAGTAAAGCCGCTGTGTTTATCAGGTAGAGGCAAAAGAGCCTTACTTAACAGAGTTACCTTAGTAGCAAAGACGGTAAGCTCCCCTTTTTGCGTGCGAAAAAGATGACCTTCCACCCCAATGATATCGCCAAGATCTAACTTTTTTTCGAGAAACTTGTGCGCTGTAAGGTCACCACTCGTCACGAAAGAGGCTACCTCTGTTGCATCGCGATTAAAGAGAAGCTGAATGCGGCTTGTTCCTTCCTGGATCTGGCAAAAAATGTTTTTACCCATAGCGCGGTGTAAGACAATCCGACCGCTAAGGCAGACATGCTCACTACTTTTAGCCAGAGCCTCCTCATAACTGCCGACTTCTTTGTCAGCGTACTGCTCGTTTACCTCTCGGAGTTCATGGCTCGGGCAAAAATGGTGCGGATAGGGGTCGATACCGAGAGCTCGGATCTCTTTCAGTTTTGTAAGTCTTGTCTGATATTCATCAAAAGAAAAATAGTCTGGCTGGGTCATAAGAGGATACCTATGGATATAGTATAAAAATAAGGGGGTTTCTCGTCATTTCTTTTTCAATAAACTGCCGGAGGGAGCATCTTCTACTAAAAAGCCAAGAAGAGCGATCTCTTTTCTAAGTTCATCCGCTCTTGCCCACTCTTTGTTCTCTCTTGCTTTCTCTCGCTTTCTAGCAAGCTCCTCAACAACAGCTGGGATAGAGAGCTCCTCGGCTGTAAAAAGATCTAAAACCGCATCGAATTGTAAGAATAAAGCTTTAATAGCTTGTTTTTCTCCAAAGGAGATTTTACCTTGGTCGAGTAGGCTATTTGTCTCTCGGATAAAAGAAAAAATCACGCCAAACGCCTCAGAAATATTGAGATCATCTCCAAGCGCCTCTGTAAATTTTCTATCTACCTCATTTAGCGCTAAGAGCGGATAGGTCTCCCCACTCTCTTCGTCAAGCCGCTTTAAGAAATCATCTATCCTTTGTAGCGAATGTTTGGCGCTCTCAAGCCCCTCAAAGGTGAAATTGAGCTCTTTACGATAGTGAGTCGAGAGTAAAAGAAAGCGTACCTCACGGCCAGTATACCCCTTCTCTAAAAGATCGCGAAGGGTGTAAAAATTGCCAAGGCTCTTGGACATTTTTCTACCATCGACGATGAGGTGAGAGGCGTGCATCCAATGGCGAGCAAAAGTCTTTCCTGTATAACACTCAGACTGCGCAATCTCATTTTCATGGTGAGGAAAGATATTATCGACACCACCTACATGGAGATCTAAAGTCTCACCAAGATGTTTAATAGCCATAACGGAACACTCAATGTGCCAACCTGGTCTACCCTTGCCCCAAGGAGAGTTCCAGTAAATATCACCATCTCTCTCCTCTTCATACCCCTTCCAAAGGACAAAATCGGCAAGATTTTCTTTATCATACTCATCATTTTGCACCCGGTTAGAGGCGCCGACTTTAAGATCTTTTAGATTAAGCTGTGAGAGAGCGCCGTAGGTTGGAAAGGCAGCAATACGAAAAAAAACGCTACCTTCGCTTACATAGGCGCTTCCTTTCTTGATAAGCTTTTCAATCATTTCAATCATCTCTGGAATATGATCGGTCGCAGCGGTGTATTTTTCAGCTCTTTGGATACGCAGCGTCTTTAAATCCTGAAAAAACGCCTCTTCGTATTTTTGCGTAAACGTTTTTAAGGAGACCTTCGCTTTTATAGCGCCATGGATTGTTTTATCGTCGATATCTGTTAAATTCATTACCTGAAAAATACCAAAACCAAAGTACTGAATGGTACGCCTTAAAAGATCTTCAAAGACATACGTTCTTAAATTACCAATGTGAGCAAAATTGTAAATGGTTGGACCACATGTATACATGCGGATTACATTTTCAGTAAGAGGGCGCAAAGCTTCTTTGCTCCGGCTCTTTGTATCAAAAATTTTTAGCGTAAAATCTCTTTCCATATCCCTCTTTTTTGCATCCTATAAGGAAAGCTATTTATTTACCGCTTCAAAGAGTTTGCTATAGGCGACCTTTCCAGATTTTAAATAAGGAATTTCTGGCATAACGATCACTTCATTTACCTTGTAGAGTCTAGAAAAACCGACATCTAACAAGGCAGCATTGACTCTGTCTAGAGGTATATCTATTTCACTAAACAAGACAAGCTTTGTACTCTGATTTGGAACCTCTTTAGGAACACAGGCAAACGGAGAGCGATTGACATCTTCTTTTACCCAGCCTTTTTTCTTTGCCTCTATAAAGAGAGCTGTCTCTACAGCAACCACATTGATCATCTCGCCACCACGCTTAAAGCTAAGCTTTAAACGCCCTTGCAAGAAGAGGTAATTATCTTCATCAAAGTAGCCTAAATCACCGGTACGGTAATATTTTTTGCCTTCGACTTCAACAAAGACATCTTTGTTGTCCTGTTTATAGTAGCCTGCAAAAGTACACGGCCCGCGTACACAAATCTCTCCAATTTGATGGACAGAGAGCTTGGTACCACCAGTTGGATCGATAACAATGAGCTCCACACAAGAAAGAATTTTCCCAACACCACGCCCCTTCTCATGCGGTTGATTCATAGCAATAACAGGAGACGTCTCTGTAAGCCCATAGCCTTCTAAAAAATGAACATCTCCAAGCTTATTGATGAAATTGACAAGAGATTGAGGTGCCTTTTCTGCCCCTGAAACGCATACACGTAAAGATTTTAGCTGGCTAAGGCTTGCTGATCTAAACAGATTTGAAAAGAAAGTCGGCGCCATAGCATTAATAGTAATTTGCCATTTGAGAATCTCTCGCGCAATCTCCCCTCCATCCAAAGGATCCGGAGAATAGACAGCCCTAACACCTAATAAAAGGCCTAATAAACCAACATGGAGACCAAAGACATGGAAAGGTGGAAGAACGACTAAAATGACATCACTCTGGTGCATTTCGAAGTTTTCAAAAGCGCTCTTTTGGTTTGCCATAATATTTTTATGGGTCAAAGGTACAGCCTTAGGCAGTGCTGTTGTCCCGCTTGTAAATAAAATGATCGCTATATCATCTTCTTTAAAGCCCTGAGGATGGAAGGCATTTAGAATAGCTTTCGTACTTCTCTTAGCAAGAAGAGCTCCTCTTATCTTATCTTTTAAAGTAAGGGTTTTTCGTAGGTCTTCGATAAGAACCAGTTTATCATAAGCATCGCCTAAATCGACATGATCAAGCTTTTGTAAAAACTTCTCTGAGCTAATAACTGTGCTAATACCTAAGAGGCGAATAGCGTGGTTCATAAAAAAAGAGCCTATCGTCCAGTTGAGAGGGACAGGAACTTTGCCTGCGAGCTGGATAGCAAGGATAATGATATAAACACCGATAGTAGAAGGAAGCATGACAGCGATATACTTTCCTTCCATCTTTTGAATTTTCTGTGCCAAGATTACAATCGCTCTTTTTAAGCTCTTGTAGTCCATAAGCCCCGTTCGAGGATCGGTACAAGCAGAGAGATTTTTAAACATGTTTGCGGTATTTAAGAACGCCTCTGGAATGCTTTGTCCATCTCCATATTGTGGTGGCGGTCTTTTTTTAGAGCCATCTGGCCAAGAAGATTTCGCCTCTTTTTTATGCAGCTCCTCTTTTCTCTCCCCTTTTTTCATGTGCATAGCAGCAGCAAAAAGATCTTGTACGGTTGCAAGATCGCCAGGCTCTAGTCCTTGCTCTAAGCGGTAGTTTGTATCTAGATAGACGTAGAGAGAAACGATATTTAAAGAATCAAGGCCGAGATCATAAATTAGATCGGCCTCTTCAGAGATTTCATTTACAGGACGGCCTGAGAGTTCAGAGAGTTGAAATAAGATATCTTGCCTTACGGATTTAGGAACAGAGAACTCTTGATAAAGAGGGTTACGTTTACGGCGTATTAAAGCCTCAGGTACAGATTTCGACCAGAAAAAATAGGGCACTTGCTGCAGAGGCTCTTTTTCTAAACGCCCGCCATCAACCGTAGGATATTGGTTATAGAACTTCTCAAGGGCTTTATTAAACTCTATTTTACTCCCATGTTTAGGAAAATTCTCATCTGCCAAAGAAAATTCTATTACCACTTTTCTACGTGGTGTGAAAAATAGGCCGTTCTTTAAAACAATCCAAACCCCACGAAGAAAGACTTTCCAAAAGTCTGGCGTCTCTTGTGTATATGCTTTAGAAAAAAGGGATCCCCATAAGCCTGTTACGCGCACCAAAACAATCTCTGTATCAGGGGCATTCTGAATTGTTTGGTAGGCAAGAGATCTACCACCAACTAGTTCATTAGGGGTGTTTTTTAACCCCGAGGAGGGGTACATAAGGATATGATCCCCTTTTTTTAGATCATCTACGATCTCTTGAAAGAGCTTATCGGCGTTTTTAAGTTTATACTGGTTAACAGCCATTTCAAATTCAGGAACTGCCTTAGCCCGAACAAGCTTCATAAAAAAAGAGGCTAGCGGGTAAAAATAGAACTTTTCGAGAACAATGGGTCGAAGATCAAAAGCAGCTCCAACGCTTAACATAACCATAAAAGGTTCAATTTCGGCTGTGTGGTTTGGAAAGACAAGAACACCCTTCCCGGCAAGCTTTGGATCTTTAAGAACTTCTTTCCCGCGCACTTCTATCCGATAACGAAAACGCAACATAAGACGAAAAAAGCTTTCAAACAACCAGATAAGAATCTTTCTACACATATAATGACCACCTTAAGCAAATGGAAACCAAGCATAACAGCTACTACATTTTTTTTAAAGACTCTTGCCTATACCGCTCGTGATTCAAGTTTTTGATTAAACCACCTGTTGACTTTTACAAAAAAATTATAATAGGTAGTGAATATGGGTAAAACATCTAATAAACAACGTTTTACAAAGGAGATCGACTCCAAATCTAGCTTAACTAGAAAGATACGGTTTATTATGCAGCAAATTAAAGTCCAAGCAGCACTCCAAGAGACGAAAACCCATAAAGAACGACTCTATCAAAAACCCACAGGAAGGGAAAAAATGTGACGATATCGCTGATCTTGTTACTTGCTGCAGTTCCCGCACTCACCTCATCTCAAGGTCCTTACCTTGAAAAAGATATCGATTTTCGCTGCAAAAAAATCCACCAAACTGTTCAGCAAGCTCTACAAGGACAGTTTGTAGAGCCTAAAGATAGGAAGGTTCAAGTAAACACAGATTTCTTTAACGTAAAAGTCAGCATGAAATTCTAAGAATTTCTACAGATTATGAGGTCTTGATAAGATAATCAACAAAGTCTCGAAAGGCGGCACTATTTTTTTCCACCTCGGCCTTCTCTATTGCGTCTTTTAAAAGATCGTTTATCACTGCGGCGTCTCTATTTAAATAAATAGCAAAGCCCTTAGCTGTCGGATAAAAACAGCCCTCTCTGTACTCTTTTAAGAGGTTTTTTTGTAAACCCTCTAAGAAGTTTTGATACTTCATAGAACTTTGCTGGATAAGAGCCATATCGTTAGCAAGTTTCTTATGCGAAAAGATATAGGCTAAAAAAGCAAAGGGCGGCACTCTGGCATCTAGCTCAGCCCCTATCTTCTGCATCTGACCCTTTTTAAATAAAAGCTTCACAATGGAGGCCTTAGCAATCGTACCGATCAAGGTATCTATGCGTGCTGCATCTTCAGGAGCAATGTTTAGCTCAAAAGAGGCGCATTCTTTAACAGTGGCAGGCAGTTCTAAAGTTGGCTCTTTAGCGCGTAAAAGAAAAAATAAGAGTCCACCGCACACAACTAGAAGAATAAGAGTCAAAAAAGTGCGAATCTTAACCCGGTGGCTTTTCTTGTCTCTTTCTTTCATAAAACCCACACAATGTATTCTATCGAATAATTGCAAGAATTTTTATAACAACGACAAGATCTTGAAAAAAAGCTCTCTTCTGGGCAGAAGTAGCTGAATATCTTTTATTTGAATATAGATTTGCGGATACCAAGATTTGAACTTGGGACCTCAACATTATCAGTGTTGCGCTCTAACCAACTGAGCTACATCCGCAAAGGGTTTTGGAGGTTAGGAGACTCGAACTCCTGGCCTTCTGAATGCAAATCAGACGCTCTACCAACTGAGCTAAACCCCCTTATCTAACGAAGGAAGGATAGTAATAATACAGGAAAGGAGTATTTTATACTCAAGAAAAAAGAAACAGTCGTAAAGTTGCCTAGAGAATCCACTGTTAAAAAATTTCAGACCCCTACAATAAGAGGAGATTTTTATGCCACAGGTGGGGGGGAATCTACATCAATTTCATTTTCAGAAAGTTTTGCTAAATCGCTCGCCTTTTCCCCTCTAAATAAACAAGATATAGCAAAGCTTGCTGCAAAAAACAAAATGCTCCAAACAACAAGATAGTAGGGCCAATTAAATACGATAGCGGGATGTTGCAGCTGTGGGCGATCCGCTAAAAACATATAATTTCCGTGGACAAAGTAGTTAAAAACTCCGACAAACCCAACAATAGGTAAGAAACTTACAGGCGCTTTCCACCAAGCTTGTGGACGTGGCTTCATACCAAAACAGATGCTTAAGAATATAGGTGAAAAGACATCCCCGGTATGGATTAAAAAGTAGGCATAAAAAGAGTACCCTTCCATACCATGGACAAACGCTGGCGTTAAAATAGCTTGGAGAGGCCCTACAACCCCTATAAATAAACTTACTTCGTAAAACCAACGCCACCTCTTCAAAAGGGTAATCCCAGAAAAGAGCTGCATAATACTACAAAAGTCAAAAGGAAGAGAGTAGGCGATATTCCATAGACCTACATGGTATAGATAGTATTGGCGAAAAGCTAAATCAAAGAGCATGTAAGCCGCAACACCTTTAGCGATAGCCTGTTTTCCTTTACGAGGAAGAAAAAAACCGGCTATTAATAATCCTACAACCCCTAAGAGGCTCACCAAAAAGCATCGCCACCAGAGTGGCGAAAATAAGGCCATTACATCGAAATACATTTTTATTATTAATAATATTTTACAAAGTAAATATAACATATTTTGATTTATCAGATTTTATTTATCGTAATTGGACAATTAGTAACGAGAGTGTTTATAAAAAGGTAGATGAAGAAGCGAATCGTGATCTTAGGCGGCGGCTTTGCCGGCGTCTACACAGCTCGATATTTAGAAAAACTCTTTAAAAAAGAAAGAGATAGATACGAAATTGTCTTAGTAAATCGAGAAAACTACTTTACTTTTCAACCCATGCTAGCAGAGGTAGTCGGAGGCTCTTTAGGGACCCTAGACTCCGTTAGCGCGCTCTACAGCTTGTTAAAAAACACATCTATCTATGTACGAGAGATTTCTGAAATAGACATTAAACAAAAAACGATCACACTCTCCCCCAATTTCAACCATACAGATCTTCTTTTATCTTATGATATTCTTGTCTTAGCGCTTGGAAACGTAACCGATTTTCGTCATAGCCCTGGCGGTCTCCATGAACATGCCCTTGGCTTTAAAAATTTAGCCGATGCTTTCAAGCTACGTAATCGGATCATAGATATAGTAGAAACCGCTGCCAATGAACCAGATCCAATTATTAGAAAGCAGCTTCTCACCTTTGTGGTAGGCGGCGGTGGTTTTTCTGGCATTGAAATTGTCGCAGAAATTAACGACTTAGTCCGAAGGTTGATAAAAGGGCGTAAACAGATAGCTAAAGAAGAGGTTCGCGTTATATTAGTCCATAGTAAAGAGCGCCTTGCACACAAAGAACTAAGCCCCGCTCTTGGAACTTATGCAGCCAAAATTTTACAAAACCGCGGTGTAGAAATTCTTTTTAACACCCAGCTTATATCCGCTACGCCAAGTGAGGCGATCTTAAATACAGGCTTTTCGATTAAAACAAGCACCGTGATTTCTACGGTTCCTCCGTCGGCTAACCCTCTCATCGAAGGATTACCATTAATAAAAATCAAAGACAGAATAGCAACCGACGATACCATGCAGGTGTTAAATAGAACCGATATTTGGGCTCTAGGCGATTGCGCAGCTATTCCATCAAAAACTCCTATGCAGTATTGCCCTGCAACCGCACAATTTGCTGTAAGAGAAGCTAAATGTGCAGCTTATAATATTTGGGCATCTCTACATCAAAAAAGCCCCAAGGCTTTTACATTTAAAGGCTATGGTATGCTTATTTCCTTAGGCCATAGAAAAGCTGCTGCTGAATTATTTGGCGGAATAAAGATTTCTGGTTTTATAGCTTGGGTCTTTTGGCGCTTTATCTATTGGTTAAAACTACCCAAAATCCACCGAAAAATTCGCGTTTGGATCTCTTGGCTTCTCGATATGATCATCCCCCAAGAGTCGGTACAATTGAAAACAGAGTTTCACACAGGGATTGCACATTTATTTTACACTAAAGGGGAAACGATTTTTCATAAAGGCGATGTGGGCAATTTTCTCTATATCATCAAGAGTGGAAAAGTAGAAGTTCTAGAATCTTCTGATGGTAAAGAAAAACAGATCGCAGTTCTTAAAGAGGGTGATTTTTTTGGAGAAATGGCGCTTTTAAATGAAAAAAGACGTCTTGCTACCGTACGATCTTTAGAAGATTGTGAAGTTTTAGCCTTAAGAAAATCTGATTTTCAAATACTTATAACACAGTTTGGCGCGCTAAAAGAGCAGTTTGAAAAAGTAGAAAAAGAGCGTCTCAAAGAGGCACAAAAAGCTATTTTACCCCCTTTGGACGAAAATACAGGCTCTTAACAAACCAATCTGATATACTTAACGTAAAAGTATGATCATAATTTTATCTTATTTTATTGGTATCCTTCTTACGCTGTTGTTAATCCATTTAGGAATTAACTACCTCTACCGTCGCCTTGAAGTCAAAGAGCAAACAAAGAGCTCTACCTGTCCTAAGATGATCTTACTTCGTATTCTTCACGCCCCCTTCAAATACCTTATTTCGATCGGTATTCTTCTAGTCTTTGTCTATACCTATCTTAAAAATTTCATCACACTCCCTACTCTACCTTTAGAACGGTTAGAACAATCTTTGTGTGTGATCTTTCTTGCCTGGTCTTTTTGGATTGGTCTTGACGAAGTACAAAAACATCTACGAAGAACAAAAGGTAAAGACGAGACGACAATACTGTTAATTGCAAGAGGCGGCTCTGTCATCATCTTCATCTCGACTATTCTTCTTCTATTACCTCTTCTAGGCATACATGTTGGCGGTATATTAGCTTTCGGGGGATTGAGCGGTATTATCCTCGGTTTTGGCGTAAAGGATTTTCTAGCTAATATCTTTGGGGGCTTTTTACTCACCTTTGACCAGCCTTTTCATCTTGGTGATTGGATCTATGGTATCGATGGTAAAATTGATGGCCACATAGAAGACATTGGCTGGCGTCTTACCCGTCTTCGTCTACAAGACAAAAGAGTTCTCTACATTCCTAATAGCGCATTTTTAACGACTCTATTTGTAAATGCTTCGCAGATGTCTCACAGACGTATTTTACAAACCATCCCTATTCGTTATGAGGATGAGGATAAGCTACAGCTAGCTCTTGCTAGTGTACGAAAGCTTTTTAAAGAGACAGAATCTTTAGACCCAAAACAAAATAACCTTATTACTTTGACAAATCTTGGCACCATGGGATTTGAGCTTAATCTCACGGTTTTTACAACGATTACAAGAGACCCCTACTACAGAGAGTTTGTTGAGCAGTTTCTTTTTAAAGTTTATAACATACTTAGAAAAAATGGCATAAAAGTTGCCCCGCCAACACAAACAATCCAACTAGAAAAAGCCGTTGACTCTTCCAGCCCTATCCAGGTAACATAGACGTAATTTTTTAAAAAAAAGTTGTCGTGAAAGCTTATTTTAGAAACAAAACGTCTAGAAGAACCATCTATTTTGGATCTGTTTTTCTTTTTTTTGCTGTCTACGCATTTTCTTTTGCAACGGAAGATCGCCACGAGATTCATGTACATAATGAAAACCATCCCCCTGCCTGTGATCAAAAAGCTCTTCAAGATATTTTATCGCGTTATGAAGAATTACTCTGGCTTGGCACAAAAAAAACCGGCTCTAAAGCCTCTGTAATCCCCTCTGAAATGGTTTTTACAAAAGTCTCGCCAGCCTTTGATCGCGCCTTTTTTGGCTTAAAAACTATCGCTCTTTTTGTAGATGGTAAGTACGAAGATTATTTGGAATTTACCTCAGGGCAACCAAAAGAAAAAAAATTACAGTGGAGTGAATTCCAAGAATTACAGGCCCATGTAAAGACACAGATCGTTTCGACAAGAGGCTTATCTAAAAATGAAATCATCCAACTACTTGAATTTGCTGTTATTTTGGATGAGTTACAAGAATCACAAACTCTGCAAAGCAAAGCTTGGATTTACGAAATTTCTAAAGACGAGACAACCACTCTTTTAGCCAAGATGATCAGGCAACATCCAGAGATTTTTCCAACCTTTGGCAAGCTCTCAAAATCCCAACAAACACTTCTTAACGATCTCTTTTCCTTACCATCACTTGAGCCCGTTCTTACTCTTACCGCCCCTAATACAACCTTTGAAGCGCTAAAAAAAGGGGGACTACCTAAGAAAGATCCTTCTTTGGTAGAGCTCTTCCTTTTTTATTCACAATGCCTCACAGCAAAAGAACATGGCGACGTAAATTTTCACTTCTGTAACAGTTTTGATAGCTATACCTATAAAAACTTCCTTCTCTTAAGAAAAGCTATAGGACAATTAGAGGAGCATTCCTTTGATTTTGCCTCACAATATTACATAACAAGACGCGGAGATTTTTTAGATTTAGATGCCTCTTCTCCCCTGCACCGCGTTCTTATTCAAATGGCAGCCAAAAGAAATCTTTACACACCTGCTGAGGGGCGAGCTCTTAAGGAGAGTCTTCTTAAATTACCGGTTGAAGAGTTATCACGCATGATCAATGCCTCTTCAGAACTTGGAAAAAAAGCGTCGCACCAAGATTCTTAAAACGTTAAATTTCAAGGCTTGGTGCGACTCGAGGAAGGTGTTAGAATTTTTAGGGCCAAAATCTTATAAAAGCTTAGGGTGATTCCACTCTTTTGTCTCTATCCGAAGATAGAGACACTTTATGGTTTCAACCTCCGCCATCGAAAGTCGATTAGGCTTCTAAATTCTTGAAAACACCTCCCTTCGTCACCCTTTACTCCACCCTTACGACTCCTATTTGTCAATAGATCGACAAAATAAATATTTAAATCACTTATAATAAGGCGGATAAAACCTTGGAATGAGGTCAATTTTTAAGAAGCAAAACCCCTCCTTAAAAACTTATTCTATGAGGCTTAATATTTCTTGAGAAAAAAGAAAGGCTGGCCTTACTCTTTTTACCGTATGCATAAGAAGATATCCTTCATTTCTCTAGTCCTACTCATCGTTGCTTCCATCGATAGCATCAGAAACCTTCCGACCGCAGCTCTCTTTGGTGCACATCTTATCTTCTTTTTTCTTTTAGCAGCCATTATCTTCCTTTTTCCGGCCTCCCTTGCCGCCGCCGAACTCTCTGCTATGTTCCCTGAAGAGGGTGGTATTTACCATTGGGTAACGAAAGCTTTTAATGAAAAGATCGGCATGTTAGCTATTTGGCTCCAGTGGATCAACACTATGGTCTGGTATCCTACGATTCTCTCTTTTATTGCGGCAACCTTTGCGTATCTTATTTGCCCGGAGCTTGCGAATAATAAATTTTATTTAGTTGGTTTTGTTCTCGTCTTATTTTGGGGGCTCACCCTTATAAATCTATTCGGTCTCCACGCATCGACGAAAATTAATGGCTATTGCGCTCTTTTCGGAACGGTGTTTCCGCTTACACTTATTATTGTTTTAACAGCATTTTGGGTCTACCAAGGCAACCCTCTTCAAATCTCTTTCTCTTTAGATAAAATTATTCCATCTTTAGACTCTCCGAGTCATTGGGTCAGCCTTGTAGCGATTATGGCCTCTTTTTTAGGCATAGAGCTTGCCGGGGTGCATGTTGATTCTATTAAAAATCCCCAAAAGAACTTTCCAAGAGCGCTCTTTGTATCGTGTCTCTTTATTCTTTTTTCCATGCTTTTTGGCTCTCTTGCGATTGCGCTAGTAACTCCAGTAAAAGAGATTAATCTTGTCGCTGGCATTATGCAGGTCTTTACAACCTTCTTCTCTTTTTTCGGTATGAAGTGGGCTATTCCAATTTTAACGCTTCTTATTGTATTAGGTACAACTGGTAGCATTATAAATTGGCTTATTTCCCCTGCTAAAGGGCTTCTACATGCGAGTAAATATGGCTTTTTGCCGCCTTTTTTTGCAAAAGTCAACCGCTATGGTGTTGCCTATAGAATCTTGATTGCCCAAGCTCTCTTAGTAAGCGTTTTCTGTCTTTTGGTTTTTCTTGTACCCACAGTCAATGCTTTTTACTGGTTTCTAACAACACTTAGTACAGAGCTCTATATGGTTATGTATCTTTTGATGTTTGCGGCCCTTTTACGTGTGAGATATAAATACAAACTCCCTCTAAAAACCTTTCGCATTCCTGGCAAGCATCTAGGGGTTTGGATTGTTGGTCTTCTTGGTCTCTTTGGCTCTCTTTTAACTATCTTTGTTGGCTTCTTCCCTCCATCGCACATAGAGATCGCCTCTCCCTTAAAGTATGCCACTATGATAGGAGCCGGGAACCTTCTCATGATAGCCCCCGTCTATCTATTTTATCTCTATAAAAGCCATACTCAAATTATAAAATTACATAAAAAATAATTTTACATCTTTTGCTATACCGAGAGTAATTCAAGCATCGGGATATGGCAAGAAGGTGCCAAAACCGATTCTTGAATTACTCTCGGTATATACTTTCACCGCAAAGTTCTAGGAATTTCAAGTCGAAGAAGTATATAATACTCTCATGACAGAGAAGAGTAAGCCTTATATTCGAAAGACTTTTTGGGCGATTATTGCTTCTAACCTGTTGCATGAGCCGCTAGCTTCCCTATATCCCCTACTACCCTTCATATTATTAAAAAATTTAGGAGCAACGGCTCTCCAAATCGTCTTTTTTACGATGTTAAAACCTGTCTCTTCTTTATTTTCTTTCTATTGGAGCGAGAAGGTCTCTCAAAAAAAACATTCGCTATATCGCAATCTTTTAGGAGCAAGTCTTTTATCCCGAGTCCCCTTTTTGCTAGCGCTTTGTTTTGATAATGTGTGGCTACTGATTATGGCCTCTACTATTTATATGATTTATATGCGGGCAGGCATTCCCTCTTGGATGGAGATATTAAAAAGAAATTTACCATCTCGCCATCTGGAAAAATATTTTGCTATTGGCTCGGCTATAGGATATGCCGAAGGAGCACTCATTGCTATCAGCATCGGCTCGCTTTTAGACCATCATATTCATCTTTGGAAGATTCTATTTGGCATTGCTTTATTACTAGGGCTTATTGCCTCTCTCATCCAGGCCTCCCTCTCTTCTAAAGAAGAGCCACCAGAAGCTATAGAGAGTTCAAAAGAGAGCCCATGGGAAAAATTTAAACGACCTTGGGTCGATTGCTTTTCTTTGATGAAAAACCACAGTAATTTTCGTAAATTCCAGTGGGCTTTTATGATTGGTGGGATGGGTCTTATGGTTATACAACCTGTCATTCCTATTTTCTTTGCAGAGACTCTCAAGCTCTCCTATAAAGATCTTATGATCGCTTATACGATTTGTAAGGGGCTTGGTTTTGTGGCCTCATCCCCTCTTTGGAGTAGAGCTTTAGGTCGCCTCCCGATTAGCCTATTCACCTCACTCGTTCTTGTGGGCTTTGCCCTTTTTGCCCTCTCCATTTTGCTTGCGACCTATTCTTATCTTTTCATCTTCTTAGCCTATCTCTTTTATGGGGTTGCACAAGCAGGCTCACACCTAATCTGGCACCTATCGGGACCTCTTTTTGCCAATGAAAACGAGAGCTCTCGCTTTAGCGGTGTTAACATTGTGATGGTAGGAATACGGGGCGTCTTAGGACCTCCGCTTGGAGGCCTTTTATGCGCCCTCTTCGGGCCAGCAATTGTTCTTATCTTAAGCGTTATTCTATGCCTTAGCGGAACAGGCTCTTTGTTCTTAAGGCATCTCGAGACAGAAGATGGTCTACGTAAAAAGCTTACTTGTTAAGGAAGAAGTCCTTTATTTTCTGCTTGGAAAAGCGCAAAACTTAAGAAAGGATCTCTAAGCGGTACCTCTTGTTTTGTGCCATTGATCTCTAGAGTCATAAACCCTCTCTTAAATCCCTCTTTTAGCTCAAGAAGCGTAAAACTCTCAGAGCGCAAGATAGCCTCGGAAAAATCTTGATTCGAGATACCCTGCTTTTTCCCAATTACTAGAAAAACGGGAACGATAGCATTCAAAGCACCCGTATCAAGAGCTACTTCTCCTAAAGGTTTTATAGAGATTGCTCTAAGGCCCGTCTCTTCTTGAAGTTCGCGCGTAACTGTCTCTTCAACGGTCTCTTTGGGCTGCCGAAAGCCACGAGGCATCTCTAATTCCCAGCTTCTACTAGCATGGCGATAATTTAAAATTAAGATAATCTTACCATTTTCCAAAACAGGCAAGATAGCGCTACCAGCAACAGCACAATTATCTAAAAGTGAGCTTTTCAAAATAAGGCGATTGTAAACGCCATAAGCCCCTGTTGGAAAGATAACAGCATCGCGTACAACTATCCAAAATGGATCTTCAGAGAGAACACCGACTCGACTCGCTAATAGAGCCTCTTTTTCAGAAAGACCATTTTTTTGATACCGTATTTTGCAAACTTCTTGTATCTCTGTTAGAAGTTTAGGAGCTGTAACAATTTGGATTTCGCCTTTTTTATAATTACCAAGGCTTCCTAGCACTTTTTTATTACTCTCTAAAAACTCTAAATAACGATTGACTCTCTCCTGGTTTTCTTCCGCTACAAGAAAAGAAAGTGGGCCACTAAGGCATAAAAAAATCATCCAGAATTTCATAGATCCTCACAAAATTATGAAGTATATCTTATTTAAGGTTATTTTTACAGAGAAGAGCCACGGTCTCTACATGCATAGTCTGTGGGAAGAGATCAAAAGGATGGACCTCAACAGTCTTATAGCCTCTCTCTTGAAAAAGAGCGAGATCTCTCGCCAAGGTTGCTGGGTCGCAAGAGGTGTAAATAATTTTATCTGGAGCTTGGCGGCTTACGGTATCGATAACAATCTTCTCGCACCCTTTTCTTGGCGGATTTAAAAAGACAACATCATAGGGTGGAAGCTCTCGAATAAGATCCTCTACCTTCCCACAAAGAAAGAGCGCCTCTACCTGATTTCTTATCGCATTCTTTTTAGCGTCTTCAATCGCTTTTTCAACCATCTCTATCCCGGTTACTTTGGCTCCTTTCTTTGCGAGAAAAATAGCAAAAAGACCAAGGCCGCAGTAGGCATCTAAAACAGAGGCTCCTTTTTGTAGATCGGCTAAAAGAGAGGCCTTTTCATAGATAGCCTCTGCCTGTGAGCTATTGACTTGGAAAAAGCTCTCCATCGAAATCTCTACCTCTACCCCTAGAAGCTCTTCTTCTAGAACCTCTTCTCCACAAAGTAGATGTAAAGAATCAGGACGTAAGACATTATCTACACGATCATGGCTGCCACCTAATACGCCAACAACTAAAGGGTGAGCAAAGATTCTCTTAGCTAAAGAGCGTAGCTCCTCTCCCACTTTACCGCGCACAATAAGCGCGACAAGCACCTCTTTTGTTTTTCTACTGCTCCGAAGCCACACATGCCTTAATCCTAAGTGAGGATTTTTTTGTATCTCCTCTCTTATCAATCGATATACCGTATCGCCGTTTTCGTTGTGGATATAGCATTTTTCTACGGGGATAATATCGTGGCTTTTGGCCGCATAGAGCCCAATTTTTGCTCCATCGACCGGTAGTTGTATTTTATTGCGATAAAAAAGAGGCTCTTTAGAGGGCTGACATGGAAATATCTTATACCCCTCTATTTTGCCAATACGATCGAGCGCCTCTTTAACCCGCCTTCCTTTAAGCTCTACTTGCGCCTCATATTTTAAATGTAGAAGCTGACAGCCCCCACATTTACCAAAGAGTGGACATAGAGGCTCTTGCCTATCTTCTGCTATTTGGGAGAGCGAGGAGAGCTTACCTACCGCATAGTTCTTTTTACGCTCTACAATTTTAACCTGCCCCTCTTCCTTAGGCAGCATCCCTGGAACAAACAGCGTAAGCCCATCCAAAGAGCCTATCCCCTCTCCATGGATGCCAAGATCTCGAATAGCGATATGCTCTTCTTTCATACAAAATGATCAATCAATTTTTCTTCCCTTTTAGTATACCACCACAAAAAGCAAATTGCAGTTTAAAAAAATATTTGATAATACCCAAAATGAGATGAAAAAAATTTCTTATCTTTTACTTCTACCGCTCCTCTGGTACGCAGGCGCCTATTTAGAAGGCTCTTTAGCTCTTTTAAAAACACTTATTCTACACCACGGCCCTCTCACTCTTTATAAAAAAGCGCTTCTCTTCTCTTTCGACTACCGCCTCTCCCCTACCTTTCTTTACGACTCTCTTGGACTAACTATGCTTTTGCTGCCTTTCTTAGAGCCAAAAGCAAAGCGTCTCTTACTTTTAGCTTGGCCCCTCTTTCTCTTCTCTTCTCTTATTAAGCAAGATGCCCTCTATGGGATAGCCAATAGCCTTTTACTTTCTATCTCGCTCCAATCTTTACACCTCGGGTTTCGTGTTTTTTCTAAAGAGCAAAAAGAGATTTCACTCTTCCCCTATTTTTTTCCAACTCTCTATCTTGTTCATCATCCCTACCATCTCTCCCCCTTTACCTTTGCCGCTCTCTTTTTGCTAGGCACTTTTCTTACCTTACTCCCGCTCTTTTATCCAAGAGCCAGGCAACCTCTCTTCTTTAGAACTCTACAGCCACTTGCCTGGACACTGCCCGCCTTTTTCTCCCATCTCTATCCATACCTCTATCTTTTTTCCTACCTTTATGAAATCTGTCAAATGCCTCTCTATCGGCTCTACCGAGAAGTAAAAGCAAAAATTACTATCTATCTCTCTCTTTACAAAAGAAGATCAAAAATTTTCAGATAGATCCCTTGCAAGGTAATAGTAAATCTCCTACATTAGGGCGTTACCATTTTTAATATACCGATTTTTAAGGAGATATTTGTATGAGCGAAACTTTAGTTGTTGTAAGCAAAGCAAAAGCTTACATCCGTGAAAAATCTGAAATGAACACAGCTGCATCAGCAATCGAAGCATTGACAAAGATCGTGCAAGATGCTTGCGACCGAGCCATAGAAAACGCCAAAAAAGATGGTCGTAAGACAGTTATGGATCGTGACTTTACAGCGAGCTCTGTTTAAGTTGCCAAAGCTCTTTTATTAAAGAGAGCCTCCCCTTCCATATGCGCTACTAAAGTGGCGCATGTGGCATCACTATAAACGTTTGCCGTTGTGCGGCACATATCTAGAAGACGATCGACCGGAATAACAAGCGCTATCCCCTCTGCTGGAACGCCCATCGTGTTCAATATAATGATAATAGCAACTAAGCTTGCTGACGGAATCCCTGTAATCCCCATAGAAGTAATAAGCGAGAGGACCGCGATTAAGATTTGATAACCGATCGTCATCTCTACGCCAAAGCTTTGTGCAATAAAAAGAGCAGCAACACACTCATAAAGGGCCGATCCTGCCATATTTAAGGACGTGCCCAGAGGGATAACAAAGCCGCAAATTCTTCTGGAAACACCAAGCCCCTCCACACACTCCATCGTAACAGGTAGACTTGCAGCCGAGGAGCTTGTAGAAAAAGCGGTAATTAAAGCCGGCATCATCTTCTTTAAATGCTCTACAGGAGAGATCCCAAAACATTTTAAAAGAAGCGGTAAGAGGCCAAAGATAAAAAACCCAAGAGCTAGTACTACCGTCAAAATAAAATAGCCAAGACCCTGTATCGACTGCATACCACCGGAGGCAACAACTTTTGCAACGAGGCAAAAGACACCAAGAGGTAGTATCTTCATAATGATCTCAGCAATCTTCATCATCGTTTGAAAAATTGCCTGCCAAAACTGCGTTAACAGGTTACCACTTTGCCCCCCAACCTTGGCAATGGCATAACCAAAGATAAGGCTAAAGAAGATAATCCCTAACATATTGCCTTCCGCTGCCGCGTATACGATATTGCTTGGGATAAGCTTTAAAAGAAGTTTAGAAAATGCCTCTCCCGGAGAGACCACGGCTATCTGATTTACCTGTTCAACAGCAATATGCTGTCCCAAAGAGATCGGTGTTGGATGGATAATATTGAAAAAGAAAACCCCCGTAAGAACTGCCAAAGAGATAGTAAAGACATAAAAACCAATCGTCTTTAACCCTAATCGACCAAAAGAGGAGTTTCCTCCTAGTTGCGAGAGCCCACTTACTAAGGCCGACATAACTAGAGGTACTACCAAAAGAGTAAGCGCTTGTAAAAAGAGCTGCCCACCAAAGCTAAATATACTATAAAAAGAGATGCCAAAGATACCTCGGCTCTCCCCTACAAAGTTACCTACAACAATTGCTAAGACAATAGTAAGTAAAATTTTTATTAACATAGATGTGCGCTTCAAAATCTCTCTCCAAAAACGTCCTGATGACTATTATACACTGCAATGGATTCAAAAGCTGGCTTTTTAAGATAAAATTTCTAGCTATAGAAAAAGCGCCTCTCTATAAACCTTATAGAAAGTAGAAATTCATAAAAATTCTTAAAGCAATTTTTGAATTCGCTTAAGTATAAAGGTTTCTTAAAAAAAAGACACCTTTTTCCAAAGGTGCCCTTTTTCTTATATACCGATTCTTGCATCACGAGCGGTATAAGCCTTACGATTTTCTTCTAAATCGCGCCTACATCTTTTACAGTCTTTTTATCTGCCCATCTCTGACGAAGGCCGTTTATCGCAGCAATTACAGGAAACCCAATGCAGCCTGTAGAAAACCCTACAAGCCATAAAGCTAGCGTACGAATAAATTGCTGCCACCCTCGACCTGATTTAAAGGCAAAGATAGAAAAGCTCTTCTTTACGGTAGTCCATACAGTAACCGTTCGCTCCGCGACAGGCGGGCCGCTTCGAGGAATGATGATTTCTGCAGGCGGTAGAGGTTGTGCCAGTGGGGGTGGTACTGGTGGTAATGCTTGTACAGGTGGTGGTGTCACTACCTCGCGAGGCGCTTCTTGTTGTGGTGGTGCCTTAGCCTCTTTTTTACCGAAGGACCATTTTGCTTTCACGATTTCTAAGGTCCTACCGCTCAGCTCTTCCACTTTAGCTCTTGTTCCTTCAGGAATCATAGAACCAACAAACCGACAAACGCGTGGTCCGGCCGTATACAAAAGAGCCGCACCACCTAGTGCGTTATAAGCACCTAGAAAGTAAGGCGCAGAAATTGCAGCAGCCGCTATACCGACAATTTTAGCTTTAGTTGATTTCTCACTTTGGTAAAAGTTCACAGCAGCCTCTTTAGCCACGCTTCCCAGATGTAATAAAGGCGTAATGCATGCTGCTCTGATCACAACCGCTCCAATTATGTTTTTTATTTATAGAAAATCGGGAATTTTAACAAAACCCTATAGAGATTAGCTACAATATTTCTCAAAAAATCTCAAAAAGAAAAATGAGCTATAATCAAATACGGTCAAAAATTTGATCTTTGCAATTTGCTAACCTCATCTAAACAGATATTAAATATTTTTCTGTATATTGGGTGACATTTTCGGTTCAAAATATTATAGTACAAAACTGCAAATTCTACGGATCCTTCGCATCTGTAGAAAGAAAAAATCATAGGAGATTTTTATGTTGTATGTTTTTAAACCGCGCCTTGTTACGGCAGTGACTGTTACAGCTCTTCTCTTTTCAGGAAGCGCCCCTTTGTTTGCTATTTGGTCAACAGCCATGCCTATTTCAGAGGCACCCAGTATGATTAATCCAACCCCGTCTAACCTTGCTATCGATGCCAATTCGAATGCCATTACAGGATGGCTACAAGGAGAGCTTGGGACCGATAATACCTTATACACCTCTTCCTTGCCAGCAGGCGCTTCCAGATGGAATCCTGATGTCTTGTTATATGAAGGTACAGCACCACAATTTGCTACCTTTCCACTTCTTTTTGCCAATAAAAATGGTGTTATCCGCGCTGCTTGGGCAAACTTTCACCAAGGCGATACAGGTTTTGATGAGACCTCACTCGCAACAACAACACAAACAGTGCTCAGCTACTATTGGCCAGCTCCTGTTGCCTCGGATGCTTTAACTGGCTTTCCAAATGGCGGTAGCGTTGGAGCAGACGAATCTGGTAACTGTGTTGTTGTCTTAGCAACTGCCCCTGATTCCAATGCCAATACACCACCCTTTTCTATCAACTATTTCGCTTTCAATAGCGATGCAAACAGTTGGAGCGGACCAGTAAACTTAGACACAGATAACACTTATGCATCGCCTGCTGTTTTTGCAGCTAGCGCAAAAGGTAATGCCGTTTTAGGATGGAGAGCCGATTCTATCCTAAAAACAGCGCGCTATAACTTTGCAACAAATACCGTAACACCAATCGATGAGATCCCTCTTCCTTCAGGAACAACTAATGTAGGGTTTATCCAAGGCGCTATGGGAGACAATGGTGATGTTGTTGCTGTCTTTAGCGTACAGATCGCCTACGAAAATAATTTTTATCTCTACGCCTCTTTTTTACCAAAAGAGAGCGATATTTGGACATTCCCAATACCTGTATCTGATCCTACCAACAACAGTAACGGCATGCTTTTATCTGTAAAAACAGATAAAAACAGCGACTCCACTTTGGTATGGGGAGAAGTAACACCTGATAACACTTTATACATAAGAGCTGCAACTCTGCCATTTGGAGAAGACTTATCAGAAATCTCTAACTTAACAAGCCCCTCTCCTACAACACCTACCACACCAAGTGATTCATCTAGCATTCTACTTGATATCGATGCCTGGGGTAATGCTGTAGCGGTTTGGCAATTCTTAGTAGATGAGGCGCCAACCGTCCAAGTTGCTTCTTGCTTAAAAGGAGGCTCATGGTCTAATGCACTAACCCTCTCTTCAACAGGTCTCCTGCCAAGAGTCGTCTTAAGTGATCAAGGGACTGCTGTTGCTGTATGGCTAGATACAGAGACAAGCTATCTAAAAGGGGCTAGAAACAACCGCCTCTTTCCTGTCATGAGACCATCAAGCTTTGGTGGCTACATTGTAGAGGCAGGTGATGACTACGAGCTTCATTTGCATTGGAGCCCAAGCAGAGCGCCAAACGTCTTAAATTATCAAATATTTAAAGATGGCGAGCTTCTTGCTAATGTTGCTGGCGAAGGTCCTTATACCTATGTTCACACTCTTGGCTGTGACTCTCTAGAAGATGCTGCCTACACTTTAGTAGCCGTAGCTTCTAATGGCAATAAAAGCACACCGCTTCCTTTAGTACTCGCAAACTAAGAAGCCTTTTCTTAAGGGAGCAGCTCTTGCTCCCTTTTTTATAAAGTGGACAGAATACGAGAAGAACTGTTTTCCTCTTCTAGATTAACTTCCCTTACAAAGACTTTAGGCTCACCTAGAATCAACAAATTGTGTGCACGCACAAGCTTCAAAGTCTCTGGAAAAGAGAACTCTTGTACTTTACCTAAAAGCTTACCGATTTTAGAGACCGCATCACCCCGATTCACATAAGAGATAAATAGAGGTCTATCTTCCTCTTTGATAAGAGAAAACCGATGGGCTATTTTCTTTCTAAGGCCCGGCATATTAAAGGAGGTCCCTTTTTCAAAAAGATCATAATCTAAAGTGACAGCGTAAGCTGCTAAGGCGCCCCCTAAGCTAAATCCTAAAACCTTAGCTTTACCATAGACTCTTGTCTGTTTATCTAACCAATATCTGAGACGCGGCTGCACCCTTTTATACATAAAATAGCCTGGCCCTTTGCGATCTATGTTTGCAGCTAATGTAGCTCTTCCTCTTCTATTCAAAGAAAATTCAGAGCCTCTAAAGATAATAATAGGTGAGCCTATTTCGCCGACCGGAATGCACCCATAAGCAGGAACACCTCCTCCCATATTAAAAATAGCATCGACTTTGTAACGAATAGGACCTTGAGGAGAAGTAATCACAAACTCTTGCCCCCTACGGCATTTTCTGTAGGCTAGAATTTTCGCTAAAACCTCCTCTGTAAAGAGCTCCTTTATAGGATAGGCAAGATCTGCCTTTTCTATTTCTTCTAATAAAAGAACTGTAAGATCAACATCCGCTTGGCTTTTAGTAACTGTGGCGACTATTGGGTGGAAGCTAGAGTCGTGGCCGCAAACTTTTGTGAAGAGCGTAAAGTTCTCTTTATCCCATAGAACAGTCTCTTCCGTTTTTCCAGCATAGACACACTCCGATGGCGGTTTCAATAAACTATAAAAATTTTCACAAGAGTAGGAAAAGTTTTGCCGATTTACCTCCCCAATCTCTAAAGAAGCCGCATAAGGACTCTCATGCCACTTCTCTGCCAAGGTTGACTCTTCTCTAGAAGCGCTTCTGCTACAACCAACAAAAAGGATTCCTGGTATAACCATTGCAATTATTTTAAAATATTTCTGACCCATAAACCCATCTTTTTATTCGCTAAAAACAATTTTACTCTCTATTATCTCCCTATCAATAGTAAAAAACCATAGTCAAATGTGATGCTAGATTTTGCTGATATTATAGGAATGGCTGGGGTTAGCTGTATCTTAGGCTCCTACTTTCTTCTCCAAGCCTCTCTATTGCAAGTTAAAGATTTAAGTTACTCTATTATCAATGCTATAGGGGCGATTCTTATCCTCTATTCGCTCTCTTTTCATTGGAACACCTCCTCCGTTGTTATTGAGATCTTTTGGTTTACCATCAGCCTCTACGGTATTATTGCAAACCGTATTCGAAAAAAAAGAGGGGTGAAATCCTCTAAAAAAACAGCTAAGAAAGAGTAAGCCTTCGACAAAAAAAACTACCGCTGGACAAAAGATGTCGATTACCGCCTTCATCCTGAAAAGTACCGTGTAGGGAAAGGCGAGCAGGGCGTTTTAATCTGCGAACCGTACAAATCCGAAATCCTCCCCTTCTGGAAATTTAAAACACCTGAAATCGCAAAAAAAGCGGCCGAAGCCATTTACGATCTATTTCTCTCCTACGTAAGCCAAGACGATTTTGTAGGGGCCGACATGGCAAGAAAGTTTCTCCAAATGGGATTCACAAGGGCGAGACGTTACATGAATTATAAGGGCGGTAAGAAGTATTTACCGGATGGCGAGGGCACGTTTCCTAAAGGATCAGGCGACCCTCTAAAGGCTGAGAGCGCCTCTATCTACTACGCTTTTTGGAAAAAGGCGGAAAAAGAGCCTGTTTACGCTAAAAAGAAGGCTCTCTGGAAAGAAAGATACGGTTGATTATTTCCTACGATTTGTCAAATGCATCATAGGGAAAAGCCTCTAATAACTTTTCTAAATCACACTCTGGTAAAGGCTCCCCGCCCATCTCTAGCGCCTCTTCAATAGAGGTAGCAAAGCGGTAGTTAAAGCGATTAGTCCCGTAGTAGTAATCAGAGTACTTAAAAATGGTCTCTGTGTTGTTTTCATTCGGCGAAATGATAAGGCGCGCCGGAATGCCGAAGGCCTCGGCCACAATAACACCCGAGAGAGCTGAAGAGATGACAAATTTACTATCTAGAATCTTTGCCACAACAACACGCCAATCCTCCTTTACACTAACCATATTGGGTAGCTCACGAAAGAAATCTTCATCAGAAAAATGTGGAATTACGATGTATTCTTGCGATGGAGAGGAAGCCTTTTCAAACTCTGGAAAAAGCTTTGGGAGAAGTAGTGTAGGATCGCCATAGACCTCAGGACAAGAGACTCCTAGATCAAGTAAAAATGCTCTGGATAACGGCCCTCTCACAGCACGCACATCTAACGCATTGAAGTGGTAGTCTCCTTTTTTAGGATACTTCCCATTCACACCGGTTCCCCAAAGAAGATCGCCCTCCTCTGCATAATTGGCAATCGAACCAATCGCTAAAAACTTTTTCTCCCCTGGCGTAAGATTTGTCACAGTATTGACATCTCTTCCTAAGATTTTCTCTACAATGCTAACAGACATCGCATCGCCAAAATTAGAAAAACCAAGCCTTGGCCTTGCGTCCCAGTAAAAGAGAGGTATCTCTTGCTCTGTAGAAAAAATAGGCGAGCAAACTGTTATAAAAAAAGAGAAGATTGTAAAAGTTCTTTTTAACATATAAAACCTCAAATTTAATAAAATGTTGAAAGTTTTAAACAATAAGATCAAGCTGTTCTTTTTACAAAGGGTATTGTATGAAAAAGCTTTTTCTCCTTTTTATTTCTTTCTTCTCTTTTACAATTACTTTTGCCGTACAGCCAAAAGTTGTCATTATCGATAAAAACAGCCCCTCTAGAGACGATTACATTGTTGACATTCTCTCTTTGCAGAAATCTCTTATTGTCTCCCCTGAAGCTATTCCTGAGGCGTTTTTACAAAGAGGTTTTCTCTTAGTACCCATGACAGCTGCTTATGTCTCGTCCCTTCTCGAAAGAAAAGAGGCCCAAATTGTCTCGCTTTACCTCGATCAAACACTACTAGGCTATATCATCCTTACAATTGCAAGCGAATTTGAAGAGCTCTACCAAGAACCTCTGACAGGCTCTTTTGAAACTGAGAAGGATTTAGGAGAAATTCACAACTGGCTATCGGATCCTCTTGTAGGCTACATCGAACAAATTGGTGTGCACTCTGCGTATACAAGGCTTGGGCTCGGCTCTATGCTTATTGCCTGTAGTAAAGCTTTAAAACCACATGGATTAATCAGCGATGTCTTTATTGACCCTATTAAAAACAGCCCCTCTCTCAGCTTTTTTAGTAGCCAAGGCTTTACTTGCCCCGGTATTTTATACCAATACCCCGGTGCCAACGCTAATTTTCCCCGTAACCACAAAACGCAAGTCTTCTTTTGGCACCCAACAGAGGCGATCGACTCTCAGAAAAAAGCAACCGCAGAAGACTTTTTGTTTTATAAACACGCTCTAGTAAGAGATCTCTCCGATGGCTTTGAAGATAGCTTAAAACTACATCCACCAGAGAGCCCTATCAACCTTGCCTTAGCACGAGAGCAGCATGAGAATTACATAAGTTTGCTAGAGAAGTTAGTTCCAAACGTGATTCGATTAGAGGGCAATCCTAACCATCCTGATTGTAATTTTATAGAAGATACAGCTGTTATTGTAGGTGATACTGCTGTTATTAGCAGAATGGGAGCTCCTCAGCGCCGCGGTGAAGAGCTTGCCGTAAAAGAAGCTCTTACAAAGCTTGGCGTGAAAAATATTATCACGCTTACAGCCCCATGTACTGTAGATGGCGGCGATCTTCTCTATACAGGAAACCATCTTTTCGTTGGCCTCTCAAAACGAACAAACAAAGAAGCGCTCTATCAACTTACAGAGATCTTTAAAGATAAAACTTCTGTCATTGGTATACCCGTTGTAGAAGGGCTTCACCTCAAATCTATCGTAAGCCTCTTTGATGCTAAGACGCTTATTGTAGCTGCCACCCCTGCTGGGATAGCGGTCCAAGATAGCATTAACGTAGCAACAGACAATGAATATGTCTTTGTTTCAGTGCCAGACTCTGTAGCAGCAAATACCCTACGCATTGGAAATAGTTTGATTATCCAAGAAGGGTTTCCTGAAAGCGAAGCTATCTTGCAAGCCCTCTCAGACAAAAAAGAGATCTCTTTGGTGAAGCTCAACATGTCTGAACTAATCAAAGCTGATGGCGCTCTAACCTGTGGTAGCTTGCTTTTACATGCACTTACGGATAATTAAAAAGGAAAAAGATGAACCAATACTTACTTTTAACATTTATTATTAACACCTTCTGTTTTTCTTTTGTTCATGCACAAAATAAGACCAAGGTGATTCATTCGAGCGATGCCGGAGCCGATGATTACGTCACCACCTGCGTTCTAGCTTTAGAGGAGAGTGTAGATGTAAAAGCGATCATTATCACGAATGCGGACTGCATCCCGGAATATGGGTTAAGCGCTTATGGTAAACTTGTTTCATTTCTTAACCAAGCAATACCGTACGGATTAAGTGCATCTCGTACATGGAATCAATTCCCATGGCATTGGAGGGAAGATACCATTCGAGTGCATGAAATTCCTTGTTTAGCCCCTTTTGAACATATCCAACCTGAGCTCATCTTCGATGGAAACCCCTTATTCATTGAAACTTTAGAAAGCAGCCAAGAGAGTGAAATCGCCATCATAGCAACGGGACCCTTGACTACTCTCTCGGATATTTTAAAAAATCACCCTCATTTAAAAAGTAAAATATCTGCACTTTACTGGATGGGGGGCGCGATCAATGTCCCAGGGAATATCACAGATGCTCCTATTAATAAAAAGGCTCTTAACGATAAAGCTGAGTGGAATGTATTTGCAGATGCCTTTGCAGCAGATTGGATTTTTAACAACACAACGTTTGACATTTTTCTAGTTCCCCTTGACGTAACAAACTACGCTAAAATTACCCCCAATTTTTTAGACGAGCTTAGGAAACAAAAAGAGAGCGGTCTTCTCTCTGCAGAGTTTATTTTAAGCGCTTATCAAGCTGTGTGTGACTTAGAGTTATATTATATGTGGGACGTGGTTACGGCTGTTGTCTTTACACATCCAGAGTTTTTTGAAGAGCCCGTTTTAAAGAGATTAAAGGTTCGAACCGAACAGGCAGATCACGGCGTCATTATTTCAGATGACGAAGGAAGAGATGTTCATGTCTATTTCCGATTTAAAAATGACGATGTGACCCCCTTTCACCAATATATTCTTGATTTAGCTGCGACAAAGTTATACCCAAGTGAACTCAAAAATTGGTCTTTGGCTTCACCAGAATCTTAAAATTTGCACCCGCTGCACCTCGCCCTATATCCCATAGCGGCTCGCTTTAGCGACGATTTCATCTGGTGCAAATTTTAAGTTCTGCTTTTGCCAAAATTCCAATTTTTGAAGTTACTTGGGTATACCTATGTAGTTTTTAATTAAACTTTTTCTCAATGATTGTTTATTGCACAATTACACCGTAAATTAAATAAATAATCATTTTTCAAATGAATTTATTACTATCTATTGTAATACACACAGCAAACATATTAGGCATTTTTACCGATCCCTTTGAATTTGACGGAGATTATGGCCCAGAGGTAAATCCTACGAGGCAACACGTTTTTGCATTGGTTGTATCCAAAGAAGCTCTCGCTAAAAATCTTTCTGATCTGGAAATAAGAGAGAAAATGGAGCGGAGCGCTCCGACCGAAGAAGAAGTCAGCGTCTATAAAAAAATCCTTGTTATGGAAGCTATCCATGAAGAAAAAGTATACGGCTCTCTACTCGGAAAATTAGTTACCGCTGAGTTGCTCCAAGAAATCAAGAAGCATCAGAATACTCTAAGTAGTCGGGGATTCACAGAGTCTGACTTTAGAGATATCGTTGCCTTTATAGAGCGTTACAAAGATCAAAAGGTTTTTCGTTTTTTGCGAAACACCCCTTCAGAGCTCTTAAGTCTTGATAAAGCGTTACGTGATAAGGCTGCTAGAGATGGCAAGATTTTTAATTTGCCAATTCTTGGATCCACAAAGGCTCTTCAAGGAACTAATGGATTGGATTTAAAGAAGAATCTAGTAACTGCTGTTTTTACAGAGGAAACGTTTACCCTAACGAAGCCACAAAACAGTGTAAAAGAAGCTTTAAAAAAATTAAGCGACAGCTATTTAAGAGAATTTTTTGGCGAATCTGCAGATACTAAAGATTTAGAAGCTTTTAGCTCTCCTCTAGGACAGGTATTTTTTTACTGGATGTACCAAGCTTTGAATCTGGAACTCATATCTTCTAACTCTGAAATGATAGCTCAAGTCAATAAAGTAAAAGATATCTTTGCGAAGACGCTTGGCGATCCTGTCGCTAGAGCAAATGGTTTTAAAGACAAATTAATGGCTTCAGATGCAGGTCTTCTTTTTACGCAAGAAAGTGATGCTCTAGTTCCAGAAGCTTTAACAAATGATGGGCTTTTCTTGCCTATCGATCGTCAAAATAGGCAAGATGGAACTCTTATTCTTCTGAGAGGTGATCTATGGGAATCTAACTATGAAATAGTTTCCATCGATGGCTATGACGGCTATACAGCTGGACGCATGAATCTAATTCTAGCGACAAGAAAGAACTCAGGACAGCAATTTTTGCTAGCATCATGCCATGGACACTCTACAAAATCAGAGGATGGCCGTTTGCAAATCGAGCTTATTATGCAAAAATTTCATCAATTAAACGACGGTAGCCTTCAGTTACTTATCGGAATAGATGCCAATACCAAAACCGAAGAGGATGTAAAACTTTTTAAGGAACATCTCGAGCGACTAGGTTTGGTGAGTACGCAAGCTGGGCCAACAACGATAAAAAAGAGAATGGTAACGGCCCAACATTCAAAAGCCGGAAGATTTGCTATTGATGAAGAAGATTATTTGATTACGCTCAAGCCTGAGCTTGGCGGTCAATTTCAGTTTAGCCACGTCGCTGTGGGCTTTAAAGAAGAGAGTGTCGATATAAAGCAACCGCTACCAAATATTGACAATCCCTCGGATCACTACCCTGTTAGCGCCGTTATAACACCTCTTTAAGAGGATCTATTAAATGACTTTTCGAGTTGGACGCAAAGAGCTTTATCGATATTCGCTTTTTTATCCACTTCACTACTCTCTTCAAACCCAAGCTTTTTATAAAATCCAATTGCAGAAGTGTTGACACGCCTTGTTACTAGAGATAATTTTTTAACGTTATCTTCAATCTGAAAGATAGAATAGAGTAAGCTTTTCCCAATTCCTTGCCCTTGATATGTGGGCTTTACGCAAAGAAGCTCTAGATAAATTTCATCGGGTGATTCCTCTGTATTGAACGAAGCATAGCCAACTATTTCATCATCTATTTTTGCTACGATCCAACGAATTGGCTTATTTGCAAGGCTCTGAAGCTCGACATCCCAATAATCATTTAAAACTTGTGCTATATCATCTGTAGCAAGGTCTTCGTTTGTTAACCCAAGCCTTTGATAGTTTTCTAAAAAGCTATTAAGAAAGAGATTATGAAGAATTTCCATTTCATGAGTCCCCTCCCATTCATAAGAAATTCCGTGAAGAGAAGGAATTTTAGCCCCAAAGCAAAGGGCTGTAGAGAGGAAAAGTAAGAGTCTTACTCTGATCATCAATTGGTATTAAAAAGGGCCGTTTGCTTATTAAAGTTCTTAGTAAAAGAGTGGGGGATGCCAGACTCGAACTGGCGGAGGTCGAAGACCGCGAGATTTACAGTCTCGTGCAATTGCCGCTATGCGAATCCCCCAGAAGAAGAAAACTATATGCTGGCGAAAGGACTTGAACCCTCAACCGTCCGATTACAAGTCGGGCGCTCTACCAGTTGAGCTACACCAGCATAATAGTGGGATCTGTTATACCAAAGCTTTTGTTTTATTCTCAAGCAAAATTGCCTATTCTTTCTCTTCGCTAGAGGTAGTAGGGTTTTGAGAGGGCTGTATAGGCATGCGGCTTATGCGATCTTTAAGAGAAGCAATAGAATTGGCTGCCGGCGAAACAGCGCTTTGGATGCGGTTTATAAGAGAGGAATTGCCATTAACTTGTGTAAAAGTATGTTTTGCAAGGCCTGGCTGTCCACAACATTTTTTATACTTTTTTCCTGAACCGCAGGGGCAAGGACTGTTACGCTGAGGGGCTTCTTTCATATGTTGCAACCATTGGTCATAAAGCCTATAGTTTATCACCATGCAGAGTTATTGTACATCTTTGATCCTTCCAACCCATCCCTTCTGTGCCGCCGGCAGAAAGCTAGAGAGCGAAATGCGAAAGGCTGTCTACGATTTCTCTCTATTTGAAGAGACAAAGATTGGCATTGCCTTAAGCGGCGGTAAAGACTCTCTAACGCTCCTATTTCTCTTAAAGATCCTATCAGGAAAAGGGTTTCCAAAGCTTGACTTGCACGCCTTTCATGTAGAGGGAGAGTTCTCCTGTGGCCCGGGAATGACAAGTAAATATTTGAAAGAGCTATGTGAAGCTCTAGATATACCTTTGACCATTCGCTCTTCCACACAGACACGAGAGGGGCTTGCTTGTTATAGCTGCTCTAGAGAGCGAAGACGCCTTCTTTTTACAGCAGCGAAAGAACATGGCTATAAAACGCTTGCTTTTGGCCACCATGCAGACGATTCTATCCAAACATTTCTTTTAAATTTACTCCATAAGGGAGAGGTCGAGGGAAATTTACCAAAAGTGCCAATGCATGACTATGGGGTGACGATTATTCGCCCGCTTATATACTCCTACGAAAAAGAGATTCTTGCCTTTGCAACCCACTACAATTTTTTACGTATTACCTGCCAATGTCCTGTAGGGCAAAACTCGATGCGAAAAGAGGTGGCAAGGCTTGTAGAGACAATGGAGGCCTCCTTTCCAAACGCCCGCGTTAATCTTAGCCTGGCCCACCGGACGTACGGCACGCAAAAAGCCCTAAAAACTCTCTCCTCTTAAAACCTCGTTTATAGTATAGTTTCCCCTTATGCATCATCTATCTTCTTTATTTGCTGTTAGCTTATATCTTGTTATTCTGATCATGATCGGGGTCTCCTCTCATAAAAAACATTTGACTTCGACAGACTTTATTTTAGGCAGTCGAAAGATGAATTTTTGGCTGACAGCGCTTGCAGCCCATGCAAGCGATATGAGTGGCTGGATCTTTATGGGCTATCCGGCAGTCATCTTTACAGCGGGTCTTTTCAATGTTTGGGTAGCCGTTGGCCTTACTTTTTTTATGTTCCTCAACTGGCAATTTGTCGCACCCCGCCTTCGCATTATGACAGAAAAGTACGGAAGCTTAACGCTATCGTCTTTCTTTGAAAGCAGATACTCTGACACATCAGGCACGCTAAGGATCTTTACAGTACTTATCTCTTTTATCTACTACGCTATCTACATCTCTGCTCTTCTCGTTGGCCTTGGCCTACTTTTGGAGACGCTCTTTGGCTTAAGTTTTATCTGGGGAACGACCATTGGTATTTGCATTATTGTCCCCTACCTCTTTTTTGGTGGCTATATTACTCTTGCATGGACTGACCTTTTCCAAGCTATCTTTTTACTCTGTGCCATTATCTTTATTCCATTTTATGTACTACCAAGCGTTGGTGGCTGGCAAGGCGTACAAGAAGCGATCGCTTTAAAAGCAAATTATCAGCCCATTTTTCCTGACTTCACCCCTAAGACGCTCTTTTCTATTTTCCTTGTAATGACAAGTTGGGGTCTTGGCTACTTTGGTATGCCTCACGTTATCACTAAGTTTATGGGAATTAACAACGTAAAAGAGATACCAAAATCTAAATGGATTGGAATCTCTTGGCAAATACTCTCCCTTTCTGCTGCAACTCTTGTAGGCTTAGTTGCTATTGCTTTCTTTAAAGATCACACTATCAGCGACCCACAGCTTGTCTTTGTTAATATGACGCTCTCTACCCTTCCGGCCTTTGTAGCTGCTTTCATTTTGTGCGCTATTTTAGGAGCGACAATTACTAGCATGGATTCCATGATCCTTGTCCTTGCCTCTAATTTAACAGAGGATTTTTATAAGAAAGTTTTACGTAAAAATGCGACATCGCGTGAACTCTTGTTTGTATCTCGTCTTAGCATTATCTTTATTGCGATTCTTGCTTATATCCTTGCCTATAAAAGTAAAAGCACCGTTTATGCGATCGTTGCTTACGCTTGGTATGGCCTTGGCGCCTCTTTTGGACCGCTAATTCTTTTTAGCCTTTATTCAGAGAGAGTTAACCGTTATGGCGCTTGGGGCGGCCTTATTACAGGTGCTTTAGTAGCAGGATTTTGGCCTTTTATTGCCACACTTATACCACTAGATATGCCCGCTTTAAAAGATGCTTCTCTTATTCCAGGTTTTATCATTAGTTCATTTACAATTTGGGCCGTTTCTATTATTACTGAAAAAAAGAAATCTAACGAATTAATGCTATGAAAAAACCAACTATAGTTCTTTGTAATGATGATGGCATTCACGCTCCCGGTATCTATGAGCTTTGGAAATCCCTCCGCTCTATAGCAAACCTTTGGATTGTAGCGCCCGCTGAAGATCAATCTTGTAAAGGGATGGGCATCTCCTTACCTCGATTTAAGCACATAGAAGCTGAAAAGATTGCCTGGGAAGAGGATGGACAAGCGTGGAAAGTCTATGGAACACCGGCCGACTGTATCAAATTTGCTTTAGATTACTTGTTAAAAGAAAAGCCTGACTTTATCCTCTCTGGTATTAATGATGGGAGCAACGCAGGTCGTAATATTATACATAGCGGCACCATTGCAGCGACGATCCAAGCGACTTTTTCTGGGGTAGCGGGCATAGCATTTTCTTGTATGTATGATGAAGGGCCTGAAAAGTTTGGTAAAGCAGCCCCCTTTATTCCTGGTATTTTAGACCATTTTATAGAGCACTCCCTTCCTAAGGGCACTCTTATGAATATTAATTTCCCACGCCAAGACAAGGGGCCAGTACGGGGCTTTAGAATGGCGCGCCAAGGGCAAAGCTATTGGAATGTTCGCATCGGATCTGACAGCTCTTTAAAAGGGACTAAAAAATACCCGATTTTAGACTCTTGGGACTTCCAAGAAGAGCATGCAGAGAGCGATATCTACCTCTTAGAACAAGGCTTTATTACTTGTGTACCAATCCACATACAAGATCTGACTGATCATACGCACCAAGAGGCGCATAAGCCATTTTTTGAAAAGCTTAACACCCTCTTTTTCCCAAAAGAAAGCTTACAAAAGTCTGGGGAAGATATACTCAAGTAAGAAGGTCTAGGCGATGCAACGCTTCCCTTTGCATCTCCTCTAAGGTCTCTTGGCAACCATCTATTTCGTAGATACGGATCAACTCTTCTTTTAAAAGATCGCTCGCCTCTTCTGAGCCGTGATAAAAATCCTCTTCAGACCTTTTTTGACACTTGCGCGCTGCTACCATTAAATCGACCATCAGAGAAAACTTCTTTTTTAACTTAGGAGCTAGGCGAAGTAAATCTTTTTCGGAGTGGACTTTTGTAAGCTCTAAAGCAATCTCTTTAGCGATATTTTCCCCCTCATAGTGATACTCTTCTAAAGAAGTCGGACTACAAGCCGTAAGGGCTGTGGCGAGGAGCGGAAGAAAAAATTGGACTCTAGGTTTCAAAGGGTCCCTCTCTGGGTATAAAAATAGTATAAGGCAAAAACACTTAATACTTGAGAAAAAATCTCTTATCGATCTAAAATACTGCGGTAATTGAAGGGCGTATAGCTCAGCGGTAGAGCTCCTGTCTTACACACAGGCGGTCAGGGGTTCGAATCCCTTTGCGCCCAACATGCTAAAAACCACATAGTAAGTTAAATGCTTACTGTTTGGATGAATATGCGGGAGTAGTTCAATTGGTTAGAGCACCAGCCTGTCACGCTGGAAGTTGCGGGTTCAAGTCCCGTCTCTCGCGTTTCTGTTCTATCTATAATATAGAAAAACAGAAACGCATCTATCTTACTGGAAGATAGATACTATTTGGAGCCTAGAGTTACTTTACAACTCTGTAAGCTTTCAAAAATATCTCTCTTTCCTTGTAGCCAAAAATTATACTCCTTTGTTTATTGCAATATAACAACGAGAGAATATTACGTTTATGGCTCATCACCTTGGATTATCGACAAAGAATAAGTGGCAAATTATCCTAGGCTATTTTTGGATCCTAGTTGGCTGTCTTTTAGCAGCGCTTTCTATCCGAGCTTTCCTATACCCGAACCACATCATTGACGGTGGTATTATCGGTCTTTCGCTAATTCTAGGCCGCCTTTTAGGAGATAGCTACATCTCCATCTTCTTCTTTCTACTAAACGCCCCCTTTATCTATCTTGCCTATCGCTTTATTAGAAGAACGTTTGTGATTCAAATGCTTGTAGCTCTTTTACTCTTTGCCATCTTCCTTGCTTTGTTAGAGCATATACCGACTTTTGTGGGTGATCCTTTAGAGATCATCGTTATTGGAGGAGCTATCCTTGGAATCGGTGTCGGATTAATTATCCGTTATGGCGGTTGCTTAGATGGTAGCGAAATTCTTGGCATCATTGCTAACAAGCGCTACGGCTTTACGGTTGGCCAAGTAGTCCTTTTCTTTAACTTTTTTGTCTTTGCTCTCTATGGCCTTATATTTTTAGACTGGCACATAGCCGTGCAATCTTTACTGACTTTCATTGTGGCTTTTAAGATGATCGACCTTGTCATTGTCGGGCTAGAAGAGATTAAATCGGTCTCGGTGATCACGCAAAAGACAGAAGAACTATGCCATGCAATTATCGATGAGATGGGCCTTGGCCTTACGATTACACAAGGTAGAGGCGGCTACTCTGGTGCGGAGAGAGATCTTTTACATATTCTAGTCGAACGTCTTGATCTTGCAGATTTAAAGGACCTAGTACTGCACGTTGATCCTGAAGCTTTTATATCCGTTACAAATATCTACGAAGTGGTATACGGACAAAAGCCTAAGAAGAATATTCGCAGTAAAAAACGATCGACTACCCGCCTCTTTAAATAATAGACCTCTTCTACGAATTAGTAGTCTTAAATTAGGATTTCTAGCGGCGATCTAGCCGCACCTTTCTATTACCTCTGTCATGGGAGCGATTAGCGGACGTGACAGCCGATGGCAAGATATCGAAAAAAGAAAGCGTTTTTTATGGTGAGGAAACTATGTTGTACATGCGAATAGCCAAATAACCGCTTCGCGGTTATGATAAAAAGCGGTTTATTGCGTTGAGATCTTGCCCTATCAGGGGTTTGGGGAATTATAGCGGCTGCTAATTCCCCATTTTTTTACACTTACTCTTATGGCATATGATCTGTTTAGATCAGCATTCCGTGTTTAGGAGTACTGTAGAATTGGTATTAGCAATTAATTATCAGGCGTTCTTGGCGGTGGTGGCTCTTTAGGAAACGGCGGCGGCGTCTTTGGATCCTCTGTTTTAAAAAGAGGCTTGCGCGTTGGTGAGACAGGGGTAGTAGGTGGAATACACTGTCTACATTCACGGTCTATAGCTTTCTGCGCAGGACCACCAAATTTTGAAAGGCTCTCTTTTAAAGCGCGGCTCATCGGTGGTGGCGTTTGGGATTTATCGTTAGTAGTCCCTTTACTTTGACTAGAAGATCCTGTATTTTTTGCGCTATCTCCTGATGTTTGAAGACTCTTCTCTGCTTCTTTTAAGTCTCTCTCTGCAGCTCTTATCTCTTCTAGCGCTTCCATGTCTTTGCGTCTCATGATTTTTTCTTGCGCTTCATCGATATTTCTCTCGGCTTGGCTTAAGTGACCAAAGGCTTTTTGCTCTTTTCCTGTGTTGCTATCAAGTTGTCTCTCATTTCTTAGACTTCTCTCTTCGACTTTAGAAGAATCATTAGATTTTACAGCATTACAAACAGTATCTGGATCGCTTTTTACGGCTCGCATCACCTTTTTCCAAAAATCAGCTTCCTCTTCTTTAGAAGGATTTACAGGCTTTGGACTATCTGGTGATAAAGGCACAGCTACCTCTGCATTAGGCTCACCACTAACAAAAAGGTAAGTAAAAAGAAGCGTTTCTAAAGGAGGTAAAAGCCTTTGTAAGCTCTCTACCTGTCTTTCAACCCCTCCCCTTTCTTGACGAGTTTTATCCCACGCTTGGAAAAGATCTAAAAAGCGATCTTTAACGCCACAATAAGCTTTTGGATAGTAGGGTAAATTTTCTGCAAGCTTCTCCATAGCGCGACTCATGGCCCCTTTTCGATCTACAATAAAGGGAAAGACCTCGCTAATTTTTTTCTTATCAAAAGAAAAAAGAAGAGCCATAATGCTTGCTTTTTGCTCCGCCAGACTCTCCATGTATGGATATAGATAGACGTTATTGCTTGGGGCGTTAAGAGGTCTATCTCTATACTGGCAATTGCTTAGCTTGCATTTGTATTGGCAGCTCTCGGAAGGTTTTGGAGAATCGCTTGAAGGCCTTTCTTGCATAACTATCCTTTTTTCTTAGTAGAAGGCTTCTTATTGCAAGGACAATCTTTCTTAGAGCGGTCTGCTGAGGTTTTCTGTGGTTTTGCCTTTGTCTTTTTTTTACGTTGGAATAATTTCTCAAAAAGCGCCGGTAATTTGCTACGTTTTTCCTGAGCCATGGAATAATCCTCTCTATTTCTTTTATTACTATCTTACAAAAAGAGAGACTTATACTGTAACGTGCTGATAATCAGACAAAATAGCGTAAAGGTATTCGGAGTAAGAACTCTTACTATGAAGATCTGCTAGATTACGCAGCTCTTCTCGATTGATATAGCCTAACCGATATGCAATCTCTTCAATGCAAGCAATCTTTGTATGTTGCATCTCTTGCATAATACGCACGTAGGTAGAGGCTTTATGAAGGTCTTCAAAGGTACCAGAGTCAAACCAAGCAAAACCTTTAGAGAGTTTGACGACTTTGAGCTCACCTTTACGTAAGTAAGCATTATTGACATCGGTAATTTCAAGCTCACCACGACCGGAGGGGGTTAACTGCTTTGCGATCTCAATAACCTGATTATCATAAAAATAAAGGCCTGTTACCGCATAATTAGAGGGCGGTTTTTTAGGCTTTTCTAGAATCTCTAGAGGCTCTCCTCTCTCATTAAAACGGACAACACCAAAGCGCTCTGGGTTATTCACTTCGTAGCCAAAGATCACCCCACCTCTCTCATCTTTATCGATAGCGCACAAGGCTTTGTCCAGATCCTCTCCATAGAAAATATTATCGCCTAAAATAAGAGCGACGCTCTCCCCTGCAATAAATCCTTCTGCTACTAAAAAGGCATCTGCAATGCCACGCGGCTCCTCTTGGACACCATAAGAGATTTTAAGACCAAGATGAGAACCGTCTTCAAAAAGTGTCTGGAATCGGTATAAATCATGGGAAGAGGAGACGATCATCACCTCACGTACCCCTGCCATCATAAGAACGGCTAAAGGATAGTAGATCATCGGCTTATCATAGACAGGCAAGAGCTGTTTACTCGTTACGAAGGTTAAAGGTTGTAGACGCGTTGCGCGCCCGCCAGAGAGAATAACGCCCTTTCTACTCATCTTTAAAATTGCATCCTTCTTTTATCAAAGTGTCCACAAAAGTAATCGGGTATTCTCCAGAGAGAAACCTTTCATTTTCTAACATAAACTGGTGAAATGGAATTGTCGTACGGACCCCTCCCACGTGAAACTCTTTTAAGGCGCGTTTAGCGCGAAGAATTGCTTCCTTTCGATCATGACCACGCACGATAAGCTTTGCAATCATGGAGTCATAATGCGGCGGGATCGTGTAACCTGGATAGCAGGCGCTGTCAATACGGACATGAGGGCCGCTGCTAGGAATAAAGTATTCAAGCTTGCCAGGGGAAGGGGTAAAGTTATTGTGTGGGTCTTCGGCATTCACACGAAACTGGATAATATGGCCGTTAAAAGTAACATCTTCTTGTTTTATGGTAAGCTTTTGGCCATCGGCCATACGGATCTGTTCACGAACAAGGTCGATACCTGTCAACTCTTCTGTAACAGTATGCTCTACTTGAATCCGTGTGTTTACTTCCATAAAATAGAACTGCCCCTTCTCATCGAGAAGAAACTCTACCGTACCGACCGTATGGTAAGAGGCAGCTTTTGCAATACGAATGGCGGCCTCCCCCATCTTCTTACGCATAGAGGCTGACAAAAGAGGGCTTGGACTCTCTTCAATCAATTTCTGCCGTCTTCTTTGGATAGTGCAGTCTCTCTCCCCTAAATGGATACAGTGTCCATACTGATCGGCAAGGATTTGGACTTCAATATGGCGCGGGTTAACAATCATCTTTTCTAAGTAAAGATCGGGGTTACCAAAAGATTTTTCCGCCTCCATTCTCGCTTGGGTAAACATGCGGACAAACTCCTCGCGATCCATAGCAATGCGAATCCCCTTTCCTCCCCCACCCGCAGTCGCCTTAATAAAGACTGGATAACCAATCTTATCGGCTTCTCTCATAGCCTCTTCTAGATCTTTTACAATACCGTTTGAGCCAGGAATAACAGGACATTTACTCTTTTTTGCAATCTCTTTAGCTTTCGCTTTATCCCCTAAAAGGGCGATCGCCTCTGGCGACGGGCCAATAAATGTGAGGTTAGAGCGCTTACAAATAGAGGCAAACTTAGCGTTTTCGCTTAAAAAACCGTAACCTGGATGGACAGCGTCAGCACCTGTAATTTCACACGCCGCTAGAATATGGGGTATTTTCAAGTAAGAATTTGCGGCTAAAGCGCTTCCAATGCAGACAGCCTCATCAGCATGTAACACATGTAGAGACTCGCGGTCTGCTTCTGAATAGACCGCAACTGTGGAGAGGCCAAGATCGTGGCAGGCACGAATCACACGAACAGCAATCTCACCTCGATTAGCTATCAATACTTTCTTCATACGATTTCAAAAAGGGGTTGGCCAAATTCTACAGGGCAGCCGTTCTGTACTAATATCTTACGCACAATGCCCGAGCGATCCGATTTAATTTCATTCATAACTTTCATAGCTTCAATAATACAGAGAACATCGCCTTTATTCACACTTGCACCCTCATTTGTAAAAGGCTTACTTTCAGGAGTTTCCGCCTGATAAAAGGTGCCAACCATCGGAGAGACAACGCAGTTAACAATTTCAATAGACTTTCTCTCATCCGCATCTTGGATCTCAGGGGGCTTACTTATATGGACAGCCTCTTTTTTAGGCGTTAAGGCCTGCACATGTGATAAAGGAGCGCATGCCGATGTGATAATCGGGGCTGTAGAGCCTCCCATCCCTTTTTCTAAGGTGATTTCAATCCCATTTTTTTCACGAATCGAAAGCTTTTGGACCCCCGATTTCTCTAAAATTAGGATCAAATCCTTAACGTACTTTAAATCCATCGTTATATCCTCTGTACATACTCATCTGTTTTAGTATCTACCTTAATGACATCGCCGTTTTCAATAAACATCGGAACTTCAATACGAGCACCCGTCTCTAAGATAGCTAGACGATTTGATGCAGCCATAGCATTCGAAGCATCTAGGTCCTCTGTTTTAACAATCATCAACTCTAAAAATTGTGGCACTTCGATAGAAAAGATCGTATCTCCATAAAAATGAGATAGAACGATAATCCCCTCTTTCAAATAATTCACTTTTTGCCCGATCACATCTCCAGAAACTAAAATTTGCTCCAAAGTGTCAATATCTAAAAAGAGGTGCTGTTTTCCTTCCATGTATAGATACTCCAACCGTCTTTCGTTTAATTTCACCTCTTCGACGGTCTGATCTAGTTTAAAATTTTTCTCAACAACCTCTTCTGTAATGAGATTCTTTAGTTTTGTCTTGATAAACGGCAACCCTTTGGCAACCGTTACTTTAACAGAAGACTCTACGCGATAGATTTTATCATCGAGGGAAAGGGTCATTCCCGGCGTGATTTGATTACTAGTTGTCATACACTATATTCCTCAGTTCTTGCAGATCATCTATGACAAAGTCAGGAAGATCTAAATATTTAGTTTGGTTACAGCCTCGTCCACGGCGGATATGGACAGTTTTGCATCCGAGTTTTTTTGCATCATATAGATCGTTTTCAATCTTATCCCCGATAACAACCATCTCTTCAAAATCTTTATGACACACCTCTTTTAGCTTTTCGTAATAGGCTCCCTTTTTCTCTTCTTCTGGGACGATATATACAGCCTCAAAAAAGCTCTCTTCTAGCTTATATAATTGGAGCTTTTCACGCTGTAAAAGAGGCGATCCCATCGTTACAAGCGCTAAAAGGTGACTCTTTTTTAATTCCTCTAGAAGAAGAATTTCCTCTGTAAGTGCTTTAGCTTTACTAACTTTTAAGGGACCTCTGTAGAGAGCCTCTACTGCATAGAGATACCCCTCTTCGCTCCTATTGTCAAAAAATTCCTTTAAAACAGCCTTTGTACTCTCTTTTTTCTTATGTAGAGCCAAAAGCTCTGTAAAAAGTGCCTCTTTCTCTCCCTCCAGATACCCCATCTTAAGGCAATCTTCTACAACCCAAGAAAGCCTTTGTGGGGTAAGCTCCTCAGAGGTTGGAATCAAAGTATCATCTAAATCAAAGATGAGTAGCAAGGCTCGTCCACCTTCATAATAATTTTTGTCAGGACATCGGCAAGTTTTTTAGAGTCGTGTCGAATCAAATTCCGTTTCATCAAATCCTTACCAAAGGTCTCCACCATTTCACCAAGAAGAGGGAGCGCTATGACCCTCTCATCTGCCATATCATTTTCTACAAGCTCCCCCTCTTCACGATAGCTATCTATGAGCTCTTGTGGTGGGAGCTGGTTGTTTACAACGATATAATCAAATACATCGGTCCCTAAAAAGCGCACCATTTCGTTGAGATAGTCGCTAACTTTAAATTTTGTTGTCTGTCCGCGCCGATTCATCAAATTCACAACAAAGATTTTGGTCGCCTCTGATTTTACAATAGCCTCAACAACCCCCTCTACGAGTAAATTAGCAATAAGAGATGTATGAAGACCACCAGGGCCTATAACAATCGCATCTGCATTGAAGATCTCATCGATAGCGTGCGGATTTGCCGTTGGATGCGGCTCTAAAAAAATGCTCTTGTAACCCTTATCGATCTCTTGCGAAAGATAGATCTCCTTCTCCCCCTCCAGAACTTTTCGGTTGTTTAAGACCATCTTTAAACGCACTTGTTGCGTCGTTACAGGGATGACTTTGCCGCGGATGTTTAAAATTTTACCAAGCTCTTCTACAGCTTTTTCAAAACTGCCAGTCACCTTTTCTAAAGCCGAGAGAAAAATATTTCCGAAGCTATGGCCCATAAGGCTACCATTTTCAAAGCGGTAGTTCATAAGATTGCGCATTAATCTAGAAGAGTTCGATAAGGCTACAACACACTGTCTTGTATCGCCTGCCGGAAGAACGCCAAGTTCATCCCGTAAAATACCGGTACTACCACCATCATCTGCCATAGAAACGATCGCAGAGATATCTAAATTATAGTGCTTGAGCCCTCGAAGAACTACGAAATTTCCGGTTCCGCCACCGATCGTACAGACCTTTTTCATACAGCCACATTTCTTAATTCGTTATAGTGAGCTACAGCTTTCCTGCGATCTTTTTGACGAAAGTAGTCGCTTCCCATCACAAGGCGGGTAGCTCCTTTCTCAACACACTTTTTACCGGTCTCGTAAGTGATGCCGCCATCGACTTGGATAGCAAAAGAGAGTTTGTGCTGGCGTGCCAGCTTATGCAGCCTTTCGACTTTCGTGAGCATTTTCGGTAAAAACGCTTGTCCCCCAAAGCCTGGTTCTACGGTCATTACAAGAACCTTGTCCACAAGGGGAAGATAAGGCAGTAAAATCTCCTCTGAGGTCTCCGGTCTAATAGCGATCCCAGGCGAGCGGTTACACGTACGGATATATTGGATCGTATGCTCTACTTCTTCGGTTGCCTCTAAATGAAATGTGATTTCATCTGCACCGGCTTTAACAAAATTTTCAATATAACGATCTGGATTATAGATCATTAGATGGACATCTAATATGGCTTGTGGGACAGCAAGTTTAACAGCTGCGACCATATCAGGTCCCATCGTCAAATTCGGAACAAAATGGCCATCCATTACATCTAGATGCAAGATCTCGGAGCCAGCCGCAACACAAAGCTCTGCTTCTTCGGCAAAACGACCCCAATCTGCCGCTATAAGCGAGGGTTCGCACTGGATAAGATGTCTCTTCATTTTTTGGTTACACTTTGGCTTGTAACGACTATCCTATCATAATATTAAGTTGTCCGTCGACTTATATATGGAGAGAGGTTTAAAAAGATTTTCTTACAACACGCATGGCACGGACAACACTGCCTCTATAGTGCATACGATAAGGCCATTTTGAATCGCCAGAGATCTTCTCTACCCAGGCCTCTTCATTCGGCCACTCCCAGGCCCCAACCTCTTTTACGTCTTCGGGGGCTATGAGAAATGTCTCTTTATCATAAAGTTCTACATAATAATAGAGGCTACCATACCAGGTATGATTACCGTAATGGCGAGCAGCACCGCCATCCCAATACTTTCTCCCACAATCTTTAACCGATTGGGTCGAACAGGCTGATAGAAGAAGGGCTAAAGGTATATAAAGATATTTTCTCACACCCTCTTTTATGAATAAAAATTTCATATAGGCAACTAATTTCTTAATTCTTTTAATGCAAGCAATTTAAGTAATTCATTGCATTAATACCTCAGATTTAGAAGATGAATAGCAACAAGGGAGGCGCTTATGAACCATTTTCATAAACTGTTTGAGAATCAATTAAGAGAGATCTACCATACAGAGGTTCTTTTAGAACAGACTCTACCGGAAGTGCTTAAGACCGTAAAAAACACACATTTAAAAGAGGTCTTATTAAACCACTATCGTGAGATCAAAGACGAAATCAACCGCCTCCACAAAATTTCTAACGAATGGCGAAGCCTTACAGGCCATAGTTTACACGGCCCCCAAGGAGGTCACGAGAAAACCTCTCTCTTCCCAGGAATTACGAGTGAGGGCTATGACCACTCCGAAGGCCGTACAGCTGATAGCAAGCACACCTACAGCGACCGAAGTTTTTTTACGGGAGGAGGCTCGCATGCTCTCAAGGGCTTTATCCAAGATTTAAAGGAGATGGCTCATCAAGGCTATCAAGGTGAGGCGCATGATGTTGCTGTGATTGCTCTTATGCAAAGAGTCGAACACCAAGAGATCGTTCTTTACGGCACTTTAAAAGCCCTCGCTCGCCACTTAAACTATAAGGAGATCGCAAAACTCCTTCACGAATCTTCTAAAGAAGAGGGTCGTGCCGACAAGCGCCTCACAGAGATTGCAGAGGATATGATGCGAGAAGCAGCCTCCTTGAAGCGCCGCGCTAGCTAAAGTTTGGCGGCTAAGAGGTCCCCCGCCAAGGCTCACACAACAACTACCTCTTTTTTTTAGCGGGCGGTTTAGGCTTTGGAAGGGGTATAGGTATTGGCGGTGGCTCAGGAGGCGCATATTTAGCTGCGATTGCAGCTGCTATAGGGCCATCTCTTCTCACATAAATGCCACAGTCGGTATAATCATAATCCCTATAACTGACTAACGGGGGATAAAGTTTTCCCGGCCCAAAGTCCGAAGCGGTAGAGGCTTTGACTACAATACCTGGGCCCGGTTCCAGAAAAGACCACTCTCCTTTAGGGACACGTATTAAGGGACTCTTATCACCTGCAAAAAAATCATAAAAAACCTTTTCTGGAGACGGCTTACCACTACGTGCATGTGTAAAAAAAGGCGCTCCTGTCAGAACAATAACCTGCGCCTTTCCTTGCTTAATTTTTTCTACAGTATCTAAAGCAGATTTCATATCTCTCTCAGGCGCTGCCATAAGAAACACATCCCTTGCCTGTACCTCTGTATAGCAAAAACTGTGTTCCGCTTTGAAAATAGGCCACTTTGAAGGGCCTGGAGCGATATCAAGGAGAACAGGAACCGCTTTTTTATCATCATCTTTTGAAGAAGCCTCTACGACCTCCTCTTCAGCAGCCGCTTTAGCAACCAAATCCTCCGCCTCATAGCTTTTTGAAACAGGTCTCGGAGGGAGAAGCGTGGACCCTTTCCATACAGCCTTTTCTTTTGCTTTTTTCTGAGCATCTAGTCTTTCTCTCTCCTCTTGAAAAAATGCGTTTCCCTTTTCTACAGTCTCTCCTGTCTCAAGAACGAGAACGGCTGCATGATCGGCCTCACCTTGCAGAAGAGTCCCAAGACAGGCATGGACGCCTCCTTTCCATTCTATAAACCGTAGATCACGGAACTCTGCTTCACTCAAATATCTACGGCAAAACCCTACAACCATATTTGGAAAATATTTACTCGGTAAGACAGCGTTTCTCGTAGCAACCCGAAGGTCTTGGCGAGTATATAGTAAATCAGTTGCCCCTGGATAGGCCTGCAAATTCATGTTAACTCTATCCTCAGGGTTTCTTAATACTTGTAATGTCTCATCGCCTAATAATAGTCCTAGGGGGACTATAACCCTTGCAAGAATGCTTGCACAGCCTACAGCCTCAGCTTCTACTGAAAAACGACCTGGTGTATTTAGAACTCTCCAGCCCCCTTTCAGTATCTCTATAGCCGGGGTAAATATCGCTGTAATCCGAAGAGCGAGTCCTTCAAGTAAAGCAACATCCTCGCTGGTTGGTTTTGGTATTTCTGGCTCTCCCTCTCTTTCCCTGGGTTTTAATACAGTTTCAATGTCAGGCAATACATCTCTTAAGTGCTCAGATGTCTCGATAAGTACGACGCGCCTTGGCCCAAGCACCCTTTCAGAAAACGATACTCCTACAGACGCCATAGATTGGCATATTTTTGTTGCGACGTGTAGAAAGCCTGAAATAAGCTTAACATGGTGTAGCCAAGGAAGATCATCTCTTCTTGTAAATATAGCTTGGACACTTACAATAGGAGACGCTCCTAAAGGCGTTCTTGTAGCCGGATGGCCTACAGCACTTACCATATTTACCTCTTTTTTTTGATAAAGGCGAAGAGGCTATCACAAAGAAGAGATTTTTGTCTCGCGGGAAGCGTAAAGCTCTTCTTTCAATTTCTCTAAAAAAAGCTCTCGCTCTATTGAAGATTCAGAAAAGAATAAGTACCCGAGATAAAAAGCGCCTTGTATCGGAAAGGATAATCTAACCAGCTGACCGCTTGGTATACGCATCTTATGGATCGCTTTATAACAAGCATTCCCTCTACGAGGGTCAGAGAATTTCATACAGACACAAAGCGCATGGCGATCAATTTTTTCTCGATAAATACTCTTACCTTCAAAGACATCTAGAAAGGTTTGATAGAGGTTTTTAAGATCGCTTTTTTTGACGATAAGCCTTGTTTCAGCAGGATAGATGGCATGAAAAAAGCTCTCTGCGATAAAGCTATGGCTTTTACCGATTAACTGCTTAAACTCTTCGAGTGCCTCCATCTGCCTTGCAATCATTCCCCCATTGTAGTCACGTAAGGGCCCTAGAATATCAGTAAGATGCTTTACCACCTTTTGCCTTGCCTTATAAAGATCAACGGCAGAATCCTCTCTTAGAAAGGGGGTATTAGAAAGATGGAGGCGTAAAACACCAGCCTCTTTTGGAATTTTCTTCTCCACATAGCCAATGACTCTTGTCTTTTCAACCTCTCTTGGGAAGAGTTTATCGAGAGGCTTTGCCTCAGAAAGAAGGGGGCGTACAATAACTACCGTAAAAAAGAGCTCCTTATCACTTTGCTCATCAAAGAGGATGACGATCTGGGGTAAATCCGTTTCTGCGTGGATTTGCCCGCCAAGAGTCACTACATATTTCATCACCTCCTCTTCATTGCGAGGCATAAAGATTGGCCTTACTAAACTTTCAATGCAGCCTTGTAAATGGCTTTGAAGTACTTTTTTCAAAAATTGGATCTCTTTTCTCGAGATCGGCTCTTCCCCCTCTTTTTCCATCTCGACATAGAGAAGATAAAGAGAGCCTTCATGATGTTGAAAAAGAGAGTTTTTTATAAGGCGCATCCGTGGTGAGGCTCTTTGGATGATTTTAAGAAAACGTTTTCTTTCAAAGACTTCATTTTCTTTTATAAAATTTAAAGCGATGAAAAAGCCGAGGGTCTCTTTACTACCAAAAAGCGTCTCCAAAGAGACTCTTATTAGTTTAAAAAAGAGATGCCGCTTATTTTTAGCTTTTTCGACAGCCCGGGAGAGCGCCCCTAAAAAAATGTAGCTAAGAGCGCCAATTTTTAAAAGCGTCCGCGGTGACCGCTCCTCTTTATACGCCTCCTTAGCTTGCAGCAGAAGCTTTTGCATCCAATCATACAGATCGAAATCAAAAAATTTTCCATAGCGCCGTAAAAGCGTTGGAATTCTCTCTTGGACTTGTAAAGTCTTTTCTTCACAAGTAAAGCTTTTACCTTCGAGGAGCCTTTTAGCGTGGTATATAGAGCGAATCCCCAAAACCATCTCACGCTCTAAGACAGGAAAATGAGAGAGAAACGTTTCAAGATCTGTTTTTGTTTCAAAAGAGAGGCTTCCATAAAAAAGAAGAGCCTCTTTATGTTTAGTATAAAAAAGAGAGTGCAGTTCACGGCCAAAAATTTCTTGTAAAAAGCGCGGTAGATCGCTTCGATAGGGCGCTATAATAAGGAGAGTTAAAGTACCTGGAAAAGAGGAGGGCGGCTTTAACTGAAAAAGCGGAAGCTCACCTATCTCCTCACACTTCTTTCTAGCAAAGGCTTCTAACTCTTCAGAGGGAAAAACTGTGATTTCCTTCACATACCTCCTCATAATAAGGGACCAAAGATCTCTCTATCGTCTCATCTACAACTATACTTCCCTCTCCCTCTTCTTGAAAAGAGTGGACATGAAGCAAGAGGCCATTTTTTTCGGCAAGTCTTACAGCCCTGGGGTGTAAAACTTTTCTCTCGCTTTTCTCAATAACTGTAAGGGCTTTTTGATAATTTATTTTTGAAAGCTTCTCTGCCGATGGATCAAGCTTAGGATCACTTTCAAAAATCCCTGGTACGTCTTTATAAAATTCCACTCTTTCAGCTTTAAGAGCAATAGCGAGGGCAACTGCCGTTGTATCAGAGCCCCCCCTGCCTAAAGTTGTGATGTCCCCTTTCTCACTAACACCTTGAAAACCGGCAACGATCACAATTTTACCGAGGTTTAGAGCCTCTAAAAGACGTCTTGGTCGAACCGCAATAATCTTAGCATCCGTATGGGTTTGACAAGTAATGATCCCAGCTTGGCTGCCAGTAAAACTTATCGCTTCACAACCGCTATCTGCAAATACCATAGCTAAAAGAGCCATGCTGATACGCTCACCTGCTGAAATGAGCATATCTTGCTCTCGTTTGGGCGGATTATCGCTAATTTTCTTGCACAATCCTAAAAGACGATCTGTCATATCGCCCATCGCGCTTACCACAACAATGAGCTTAGAAAATTTTTTAGAGCGCTCTTCAACAACCTTAGCCGCTCTTATAAAACCCTCTAGGTTTTTTAAAGCCGCCCCACCAAATTTTACTACTAATAAATCTTGCATAAACAATTGTATTATATATGCCTTTCCTTTGAAAGATACCGTTTTTTATGATCTTAGACAGGTATAACTCGAAATTTTTAGGAATGTAAAATTTTAATTAGACGGCTAGATTTTTCTCGCCTTGCTTTTATTTTTTAAACTTTGCTACACTCTCTTGCACTAACAATTACTATATGGAGAAACCTTTAACATGTCTAACCAAAGCGCCGCTAAGGAAAGCAAAATCATTGATGAAGAAAACTACAGTTCTAAAGATATCGCAGAGTTCCATAAACTCTTGGATGAACGAGAAAAACAAGCGCGTGTAGGTACTATCAACTCTCTTACCATTGGTGAGATCCTTAAAGGCACTATTGTCGAAGTGACAAAAGACTTTGTCGTGGTCGATGTAGGCCTTAAATCAGAAGGACTCATCCCGATGGGTGAATTTCCTGATCCAAATGAAATCTCTCTTGGCCGAGAAATCGAAGTTTACCTAGACGAAGCAGAAGCTGACAACGGTCAGATTGCTCTATCTAGAGAGAAAGCTAGAAAAGAGCGCCAGTGGGAATACATTGTTAAGCATTGTGAAGAGGGCTCAATCATTAAAGGACACGTTCTACGTAAAGTTAAGGGCGGTCTTATGGTTGATATCGGCGGTATGGATGCCTTCCTTCCAGGCTCACAGATTGACAATAAGCGCATCAAGAGCATCGATGAATACATCGGTAAGACTTTCGATGTAAAAATTCTTAAAATTAACCTAGAGCGTAAAAACATCGTTGTGTCAAGACGCGAAATCTTAGAAGATGAGCGTGTCTTTAAAAAGGCAGAGCTCCTTGAAGATATCCGTATCGGCGACATCCGTAAAGGCGTTGTTAAAAATATCACGGATTTCGGTGTTTTCTTAGATCTAGATGGTATCGATGGCTTACTCCACATTACAGACATGACTTGGAAGCGTATTAAGCACCCAAGCGAACTTGTTGGCATGGGCGATGAGCTAGAAGTGATGATCCTTCATATCGACAAAGACAAAGGCAGAGTTGCTCTCGGCTTAAAACAAAAAGATTCTAATCCTTGGGATGAGATTGAGAAGAAATATCCGCCTGGAACACGCGTTCGCGGTAAGATCGTTAACCTTGTAGCTTATGGCGCCTTTATCGAGCTTGAGCCTGGTATCGAAGGTCTTATCCACGTCTCTGAAATGTCATGGGTGAAAAACGTGACAGACCCGAGCCAAATCGTCTCCAAAGGTGATGATGTAGAAGCGATTGTTCTCTCTATACAAAAAGATGAGGGGAAAATTTCTCTTGGCATCAAGCAGATGGAAAGAAATCCATGGGAAACTGTCGATGAAAAATACCCAGAAGGCAAGAAAGTCGTTGTAGAGATTCGTAACCTTACTAACTATGGCGCTTTCGTAGAGCTAGAGCCTGGTGTTGACGGTCTTATCCACATTTCAGACTTAAGCTGGATTAAGAAAGTCTCTCACCCTTCAGAAGTCCTTAAAAAAGGCGATAAAGTAGAGGCTGTTATCTTATCCGTTGATAAAGAGAGCAAGAAGATTACTCTTGGCGTCAAACAGCTAACAGACAACCCTTGGGATACTATTGAAAAAACTATGCCTGTAGGCAGTATCGTAAGCGGTGTTGTAACAAAAATTACAGCTTTCGGCGCTTTTATCGAACTTGATAACGGCATTGAAGGTCTTGTTCATGTTTCTGAACTCTCCGACCAAGCTTTTGGCAAGGTAGAAGATGTTGTAACAATCGGTGGCGAAGTACAAGCTAAGGTCTTAAAAATTGACAGAGAACACAAACGCGTCTCTCTCTCAATCAAAGAGTTCTTAGTAGAAAAAAACCATTTAGACCGCGATGATATCTATGTTGGATCTTATAGTGGTGGAAAAGAGGATACTGATGCCTCTAAAGCTTCCAAAGAATCTAAAAAGAAGAAGAAATAGAGCCCCGGGGTAGTAGGTTATAATGAATAAAGATCTTATTGCGATTTTTGAATATCTTGAGAGAGAAAAAGGCATCAAGCGCGATCTCGTCGTCAAAGCTATTGAGGAAGCTCTTATAGCAGCTGGACGAAAAGGTACGCAATGGATGAACAATATCCAAGTCAAGATAGATGCTAAGACCGGAAATATTTCGACTGTTGCCGAAAAAGAGATTGTAGAGGAAGTAGAGTACCCTGCTGAAGAGATTCTCTTAGAAGAGGCACGCCTTCTAGATCCAAACTGCCAAGTAGGCGATTGGATCGATGTCGATGTACAGCCAGCAGATTTTGGTAGAATCGCAGCGCAAGTAGCACGTCAAATGATCTCTCAAAAGCTTAAAGGAGCTGAGAGAGATGTGATCTATGAAGAGTACCGCCATCGTATAGGAGAGCTTATCTCTGGTACTGTGCGCCGTATTACAAAAGGTCATACGCTTATCATTGATCTTGGCAAAGTCGAAGGGATTTTACCTGGTAGATTTTATCCTAAAACTGAAAAATACCATGTCGGAGAAAAAGTACTCGCTCTTCTACAAGATGTGCAAGATACAGAAAATGGTGGCGCTGAGGTAATCTTATCTCGCTCTCATCCAGAGTTTGTCTCTGCTCTCTTTGCACAAGAAGTGCCAGAGATCCATGATGGTACTATTCAGATCAAAAAGATTGTACGTGATGCTGGCTTTAGAACAAAGATGGCTGTATCCTCTACCGATCTTAAAGTAGATCCTGTAGGCGCTTGTGTGGGTGTACGTGGTAGCCGCGTAAAGAATATCATTCGCGAACTAAACAATGAAAAAATTGACGTTATCCCTTACTCTGCAGATCCGTTTGTCCTCTTAAAGAGCTCTTTTTCTCCATCCGAAATTCATAAAGCTGATTTCGATGAAGAAGAGAACACAATTAGCCTCATTATTGCTGATGAAGATTATCCATCTATCCTTGGCAAAAAAGGAAACAACGTTCGCCTCACCTCTGAACTTGTAGGTGTACGCGTTGAAGTACATAAGATGAGCGAGCACCAAAAAGAGCTTACTATCTTACGTAGACAAATTGCGCTTTCAGAAGATCCTGAACTTGATAAGCCTTTAGAAAAAATCAATGATGTTAACCAACTCGTTGTTGATACTATTGTCTCTTCGGGTCTAGATACGCCTCGTAAATTATTAAAAACTGCTCCGCAAGAAGTTGCAAAACTTGCAGATATCAGTCTAGAGATGGCTGATAAACTCTTAGAGCAGGTAAAAAACCAATTTGCACATAAACTCGATCAAGGTATTTAAAACGTTTGGCAAAAAACTTAAAGCTCACGATAAAAAACACCCAACTTGCAGCTGTTCTTAAAAAAGCGCAACAAAAGAAAGAGCCTTCTTCAGAAAGTAGTATTGAAGAAGAAAAACTTCCTTCTATTAGCCATGCTCAGTCTGTTAAAGGTGATGAAAATCTTGCCGAAAAGAAAATTGTACGGGCAAAGAAAGCTCCACAATTCGTTGACGCTTTAAAAAAAGAGGAGCCACCTCCTCCGGTAATACCCGCTCCTCTTCCTATCGTAGAAGAAAAAGCGCCTCCTCCCCCCCCTCCCTTACCAGAGATTGTAGAGAAGGCTCCAGAAGTTGCGCCTCCAGCTCCGCTCTCCACTAAGGAAAAGGAAAAAGAGGAAGAACAAGTATCTATCGATAAGAAAAAGAAAAAACCTGATGCGCCGACCAAAGAAGGTGTCAAAGAGTTTGAAGATGATGCAAACAAAAATAAAAAGCCGCAGCAGACCTTAAAAAGACAATCTTTTAGCCGCGTATTCGATTCAAGAGATCGTAGTGGTCTTAGAACGGGTGATGATGAAAATTGGAGACGCAGAAGATACGGCAAACAAAAACAAGAGCGTGCCCCTGAGTCAATACAGCGGCCTAAAGAGATCACACTTGCTCTTCCGATCAATGTAAAAGATCTTGCTAGCTTGATGAAGTTAAAATCATCTGATGTTATCCAAAAACTCTTTCTACAAGGTCTTCCTGTTACCATCAATGACGATTTAGATGATCCGACTATTGTAGAGCTGATTGGCCAAGAGTTTGGTGTTACTGTTACTATTGATACTTCTAAAAAAGAGCGCCTACAAATTACCGGTAGATCGATAGATGAAGAGATCTCAGATACTTCAAGCGAAGATCTAAAGACTAGGCCCCCTGTTGTTACGGTTATGGGCCATGTCGATCACGGAAAGACTAGCATTATTGACTGTTTCCGAAAGAGTAATCTGATCGCTGGGGAAGCTGGCGCAATCACGCAACATATCGGTGCTTTCCAAGTAAAAACAAAGCACGGTAGCTTTACTGTTTTAGATACACCGGGCCACGAAGCTTTTAGCGAAATCAGAAGACGCGGCGCTCATGTAACAGACATCGTAATCCTTGTAATCGCAGGTGATGAAGGGATAAAGCCACAAACAGATGAGGCGATCACAAAAGCCAAAGAAGCAGGCGTTCCGATCATTGTTGCTATCAATAAGATGGATAAAGTTGGCTTTAACACCGATAACATCTACCGAGAGTTAACTGATAGAGGCCTCCTTCCAGAAGCATGGGGCGGTGAAGTTATCACTGTCAACTGTTCGGCAAAAACTGGACAAGGGATTGAACAGCTCGGCGAAATGATTGCTTTGCAGTCTGATATTTTAGAGCTAAAAGCCAATTCTAAAGCCCGTGCTCGCGGTACCGTATTAGAGTCTGAACTACATCGCGGCCTTGGTCCAACAGCTACTTTACTCGTCCAAAATGGCACCTTACGCGTTGGCGATGCTGTTATCTTTGAATATGAGTATGGCCGTATTAAAACCATGCACGATGAGCATGGCGTCAACCTTAAAGAAGCTCCACCTTCTGCAGCTGTCAAGGTAACAGGTCTTTCAGGCGTTCCTCTTGCAGGTAATGACTTTATCTCTATGGAAAATGAGAAGGAAGCGCGCAAAATTACAGAAGAGCGTAAAGCTTCTATGAAAAGAAAGCTTCTCCTCCATAGCAAATCAAGAGATATTGAGCATCTTTTCAAACAGAAAGAGGCTCAAAAACAGAGAAAAATTCTTAATATCATCCTCAAAGCAGATGTGGGTGGCTCTTTAGAAGCTGTGAGACAGTCTCTACAGAATATCCCTACAGAGAAAGTAGAGCTTAATTTTATTAGCATGGAAGTGGGCCAAATTTCAGAGTCCGATATCGAACTTGCCCAAACTTCTAATGCTTTAATTGTTGGCTTCCATACTAAAATTGAAAGCCATGCTGAGAGCCTTATTCGCATGAAAAAGGTAAAGATCATCCAACACGATGTGATCTATCACCTAGTCGATGCTGTCAAAGCTCACATGCTCTCTTTACTAGATAAATTACGCCACGAGGTTGCATCTGGTGAAGCTAAAGTAATCGCCGTCTTTAAGTCCTCTCATTTAGGGGTTATCGCAGGTTGTCAAGTTGTCGATGGGTCTATTAAACGCTCTCATCACATACGCGTATACCGCAAAGACGAACTACTTTGGGAAGGAGCCATCTCATCTTTAAAACGCCATCAAGACGACGTAAAAGAGGTTAAAAAAGATCTCGAGTGCGGAATCGTTCTTGCAAAAAACAGCAATATCGCTGTAGGTGACGTAATCAAAGCTTACGAGATCACTTACATAGCCCAAGAACTATAAAAATTTTATGTCTTCTTCTCGTCGTATTGAAAGGGTAAACTCCCTCTTAAAAGAGGTCCTTTCCGAAGTTATTCGGAAAGACCTTAAAAGTCACACGCTTCCAGACCTTTTGACGATTACAAACGTCGACGTCAGTAAAGATCTTAGATATGCTAAAGTCTACATCAGTATTATTGAAGACAATACACACAAAAAAGAAGAGATCTTACAGATCCTCCAGGATGCTGCCGGCTACATTGCCGTTTTAGCCTCAAAAAAAGTCGTCCTACGTTATTTTCCTTCTCTTACTTTTAAGCTTGATACCTCCATCGATAAGTACATGGAAATTGATCAGCTCTTAAGACGCATCGAAGAAAAGCGAGGCAAAGAAGAGGCAAGTTAACATGGAAGGGATCCTTCTTATCGATAAACCCAAAGGAAAGACTTCCTTCCACCTTGTCGCTCTTCTTCGAAAGCTAACAAACGTACAGAAGATTGGCCATGGTGGCACCCTTGATCCCCTTGCAACCGGGGTTATGGTCCTTTTAGTAGGAAAGGCTTTTACTACTAAAGCTGATAGCTTTCTCACTCACGATAAAGAATATACAACACGCATCCTTTTAGGTACCGAGACCGATAGTTACGATATTACAGGAGCCATCACAAGACAAGAGACGACTATTCCGACCTTAGAGGAGATCACAAAAGCGCTTACACTCTTTCAAGGAACAGTTTCTCAAATTCCCCCCATGTTTTCCGCAAAAAAACATAAAGGCAAAAAGCTGTATGAACTTGCTCGCAAGGGGCAAGAGATAGAGAGAAAACCCTCGATAGTCACCATTAAAACGACACTTCTCTCTTATGAATATCCCTATCTCGACCTTCACATTAGCGCATCAAAGGGTACCTATATTCGCACGATTGCCTTTGATCTTGGTAGAGCCCTTGGCTGTGGCGCTACAGTTTTTGAACTTAGACGGACGCGCCAAGGCCCGTTTTCTATAAAAGAGTGTATAACTACTCAAGAGCTAGTAGACTATTTTGCACAAACAACTTCTAAATCTCTCCCCTTAAAGGGGTATGCAACTTTCCAGGAGACTTCCCATGCCTAACCTATCTTGCGGAATTGTAGGATTACCAAACGTTGGTAAGTCTACACTTTTTAATGCTCTCACAAAACAGATGGTTGCCGCCTCTAATTTTCCCTTTTGTACGATCGATCCAAATGTCGGTGTTGTTAACGTCCCCGATGAGAGGCTTGAGGCACTCTCTAAATTGACAAAAAGCCAAAAAATTGTCCCAGCAACCATCTCTTTTGTCGATATCGCAGGGCTTGTTAAAGGCGCCTCTGAAGGTGAAGGGCTTGGGAACCAGTTTCTCTCAAACATCCGCGAAACTGATCTTATCGTACAGGTAGTACGCTGCTTTGAAGATGAGAATGTGATCCATGTAAACGGGACTATTGATCCCATCCACGATATCGAAATCATACAATTAGAGCTCATCCTATCAGATCTTCATACCGCCGATAAAATCTATACAAAGCTCGAAAAAAATGCTAAAAGCGCAAAAGAAAAGCCCGCTGTCCTCACCGTTTTAGAAAAAATACGGACCCATCTTAACGCGAATCAACCTATCCGAACACTCTCCTTTACACCGGAAGAGAAAGAAGCGCTAAAGCCCTACCCTTTCCTAACCGCAAAACCCCTTCTTTACTGCACAAACGTCTCAGAAAAAGATCTTCCTTCTATGGAAAACAGCTACGTTGAAAAGGTACGTGCCTATGCAGCCAAAGAAAATATCCCCGTAATCCCTATCTGCGCTCGTCTAGAAGAAGAGCTCGCTGGATTATCTGATACGGACGCTAAAGAGTATTTAGATTCTCTTGGCCTAACAGAGAGCGGTCTATCGCGCCTCATTAGAGTCTCTTTTGCCTCTCTTGATCTTATCACCTTCTATACAGCTGGTGAGAAAGAGTCTAGAGCCTGGACAGTCCACAAAGGAGCCCTCGCTCCTGAAGCCGCGGCTGCCATTCATACCGATATACAAAAAGGGTTTATCCGAGCCGAGGTTATCTCCTACGATGATTACATCCGCTATGGTGGACGGGTCCAAGCGCGCGAAGCCGGCAAAGTACGCATCGAAGGTAAAAGCTACACCGTCCATGGCGATGATGTAATTCTCTTCTTTCACAATTAATTCCAATAGACTTCTTTCGAAACTCGCTTTGTTTGGAAAAATGAACTATTTTTGAGCAGGTTTTCTAAGGAATTTTGAGAGCATATGTGTACATATGGTCGAAAAAATCCTTAAAAAAGATGCCAAAAA
>JAFEGE010000060.1 GCA_018240105.1 Verrucomicrobiota bacterium
AAACTCTTCTGCAAGGTCCGCACAAAGGGAAGCATCATAACGACGTCCCCTAGGGCCGATAGCCTAACGAAACAAACTCTCATCAAAAAACTCTAAAAACTCTTTCGGAATAGGAGCTGTGATGGTCATCTTCTTTTTAGTGAAGGGGTGAGTAAAAAGAACTTTGTGGGCATGAAGATACATCCTTTTAATTCCCTTTTTATAGCGATTACCGTACTGGCTATCGCCAAGAATAGGAGCTCCAAGTAGCGAAAGGTGCACACGTATTTGGTGGGTTCTACCTGTAACAGGGCGACACTCTAAAAGGGTAAGGCCATCTTTTGTTGCGATCTTTTTCCATTTGGTGATACTAGGCAAGCCATCTTCTACGCTCCCCATAATTTTTTGGCCCGCAAAGGCTCTAACAACGGAAAGAGGTCTATTTATCTCCCCCTTATCGCCATCGATCTTGCCTTCGACAATTGCAAAATAGCGCTTATCAATTTCGCGTCTTTTGAAAAGTAAAAAAAACTCCGGTCTCTCAGAGATGAGAAGAACACCCGAGGTCTCCTTATCTAAGCGATGTAACGTACAGCGCTTATCGCAAGTAAAAAATATAGGCTTATAAAAGGCTTGGAAATACTCATCTTCATAAAGAAGCGCTAAATCCTCTTTTTTTCTTTTTGCAAGCCGATCGAGAAAAAAGAGGATCTCTTTACCTGCCTCTACCTTTGTAGAGGCAAATTTCTCCATCTTTCCATTGATAAAGCAGCCACCATTTTCAACAGCACGCTTAGCTTCCTTACCAGAAATAGCAGCTTTTTCACGCAATAGGTGGATGAGAGAAAGACCGCCCTTCTCTACTTTCCATGAAAGTGCTCCTTCTGGAAGAGCTTTTTTGTTAGAAAGGGATTTCTTCATCTAATATAGCCGTTTTGTCATTATCATAACCTTGTTGCCCCTGGCCTCCAAAACTACTCTCTTGTGAGAAAGAAGAGTTATAAGAAACATCAGGACCGCCACCTTCACTCTTACCACCATTTGGTTTACCAAAGGGGCTAAAAGATACGTTGTGCGCTACTAGTTGTAGCGATATTTGAGGCTTACCTTCACGATCATTAAAGATCTCAGGCTTCATTAATTCTCCGGAGACCATGATAGCGCTTCCTTTTTTAAAGTATGGAAGCATACGATCAAACTGCTCGCCCCAAATAGTAACTTTCCACCAAATAGTCTCGTCTTTACGGGCTCTACAGGCGACTCTAAGTGTTGTGACTTTCTGCCCGCTTGGGGTAAATCTTGTCTCTGGATCAGCACCTAAATGGCCTGCCAAATGCGTATAATTCATGGGTAACCTCCCTTTTTGTATTTACTAGTGTAGCAACTTCTCTTCTCTTTTCCAAGTTCCGTTTTTAAAAAAAAGAGATTTTTTCTCTTAACAAAAAACAAAGTATGTAGTAGAAGGGACATTACCTGTTAAAAATTTTTTTAGTTAAGAGATGCGTTTTTCTTCTTCGAACAGCCCCTTCTCACAAGACGACTTTCTTCCAAGCATGGAAGAGATCCAGCTACCTCTAGATAAAAAACCATCTACCTCCAAAAAAGAGCCTCACACAGAATTAAAAGATCTTTTTCCTGTTGATGAAACGGAAGAGTTCTACGATCCCTTCTCCGATCTTAATCTTTTTCTAGCCAAAAGGGTAAAGCAGGAGCTTTTACGCGAAAAAAACCCCAAGACATGGTCTCATAAGATCGCCTCGATTCTTTTTAAAGAGATTATGCCTGAGTTTACCAAAAGGTTTCCGACCTACAGACTCGGCCAGACAGCTCTCAAAAAAACATTTGATAAAATCCGCTACTATTTAGATCGCTTCCAAGAAGAGAAAAAAGCTCTACACCCAAGCGGAAGGCTAAATGTCGGCTACCTTCTTAAGAAAAACCTCTCCGCTTGGAGTAAAAAAGCAAGCCACACAGATGCGCACCCTTATCAAACAGCCTCGCAACTTGCTATGAAAGTCTCGCAGTGTATTGCTTTTATTAATGGAGAGCGCCCATCGGTGAATAAACTTACAGAGACGATATGCTCTATGCAAAGACATCTTTTACCTAAAAAAGAGCGCGACCTTAAGCTGCCTCAAAGAAGCTACGATCTCCTAGATAAAACGCTTGTTCGCATCCAGCTAGAAGAGCTAATCAAACAGCCTCTGCTTTCGCAAAAAGAGTTAAAAGAGTCAATACACGCACGCCTTTTAGAGTTAGAGCGCCTTCAAAAAATTAGCAATTTTGATGACTTAAGAGAGACACTCTCACTCTTGTTTGCAGAGAGAGTCCATCCGACTCTACCCTCTCATAAAGGGCTCTCTTTTGTTACAGAAAAAAATATTAAAACGCTTCTTTTTTTAGCTCCCCTGCAGCACCTCTCCGAAGAAGAGCTAAAAAGAAATCTACAGGCCGCCATCTCCTATATCGAAGCTCTTGAGATGGGCTCTATGCCAGCTAACTGCCCCGTATTGAAGCAAGAGATCTTTGCTTTTGTAAAAGAGGCAAAGCTTGAGAAAACCTTTTTAGAGACTCTCTTACAACTCTTTGTAAAAATGAAAAAAACACCTGAGGTTTGGCAGCTCTCTTTAAACGAAATAGAGATCATCCTCTGGCGATTGCCCACAAAAAAGATCTCTGAGCCCTTGAAGAACTTTTTATCTTACTTTCTTGCCTCAAGCCATATCGATCGTCCAGAAGCAGCTCTTAGCGAGATTGTTGAAGAGACACTAAAAAATCTAGCGAAAATCAAAGCGCTCTCTTTTTCCTCCATTGAGGAAAAATTAGAGCTTTGGACGCTACAGCACGACATGGTCATTTCATGCCTTAGCTTTCCTAAAGAGAACCTCCTCCTACAAACTATCGCCAGAGAAGGGAATGTAGAAAGAGCCCTATCTCTAACTCTACAAGCCCATCCCGAGTTAACTCCATGGAGAAGCTTTTTAGAGATGCGCCTTGCCATTCTTCATAAATACCACTGGTACCAAAAAGAAGAGAGCTCTAGCTATCAAAGATTTCTAGCTTGGCATGAAAAAACACACTCTTCTTTACTAGAGAAGATGGTCCCTCTTATGCCACTCGACCCAAGTCGCTCTGATTTTTCCTTCTGAATAGAAAGAAAAGGCCGATTGCAATCATTGGGAAGCTCAGCCACTGACCCATATTTAAGAAATTGCCTATACCGTTAAACCAAAGACTCTGTTCGGTTTTAACAAATTCAATAAAGAAGCGAAATAAGAAGCCGATGGTGATACCAAGACCGCAGATTTGCCCTGGCAAAGAACGGTGGCCAACCCTTTTCCAAAGAGTAAAAAGAGCTGCAAAAAAAGTTAAATAAAAGAAAGCCTCATAGAGCTGCGCTGGATGGCGCGGAACATTCGCCTCCCCGCCTCTTGGATGGCCAAATATAATGGCCCATGGCTGATGGCTCTTAGCGCCTAAGATTTCTTGATTAAAAAAATTACCAAAGCGGATCATAGCGCAAATAAAGAGAGCTGGCACTGCTAAGTAGTCTAAAAGAGTCCATATATTCAACTCTGGCATCGATTTTTGGATACGTCTATGCAAGATGACAATCGCAATCCCTGCCGCTAAAATCCCCCCATGGCTAGCAAGTCCCCCTTCCCATGTTTTTAAAATAGAGAGTGGGTGGAGAAGGTAATCTAAAGGCTTTTCATAAAACAGAATATGGCCAAGTCTTGCTCCTATGATAGTCGCAACAAGAACATACAAAAGCACTTTTTCAGCAAAGACCGAGGCTCTTTGCTTTATCGGGATAAAAATCTCTGGATAGCTCTCTTCTAAAGCTTGCCTTGTCTTTACTCTCTCATAAGTCTCCGAAGGTACCACTCTTTTTGCAAAAGCAAGAAGGCTGTTTAAAGAAGATGGCTCTGCTGTCGGGGTATCTAATAAAGACTCAGCGGTGGTTAAGTCATTATATTTTATGGAAGAGAGCTCTTTTATCGGCCTTTTTTTCCAAGCCCGAAAATCGACCTCTCCTGGATGAAATTCAGGAAATTGGATAAAAAACCGCTGTAGCATGTATACAAAAATATGGAATCCGATCAAAAAGCCGGTCGCAAAGAATATTCCATACCACGTTAGAGGGAGCCCTAAATAGGGTATTAGTATAATATCGCTGTTTGGATCCCACTTAAGCCAAGCTAGTTCCACAAAAAACTCCCCTATTATATTGGATAGACACCTCTATACACTATAATGAGGGCTCCTTTCTGAAGCAATATTAACCCTCTACAATTTCAGAGGCGTCATTTAGTAGAAAAGTTTTTGGGGTCATGGGAAATGGCTTGATGTTGAGGGTCCCCCAGTAGCTTTTATCTTCTCCCTCATAAGAGATTAGAAGTTGCTCGCCGGGGCGAATAGTTTTTTTAGCCACATAGACGATCTCACACGGGATAGCCCCCTTGCCCTTAGACATACGAACAAGCTCCGCCTCAATGTTCGGCTTTTCCGAGTGGTTGATGAAGCGGGTAAAATTTCCTGTTTTATAAGCATCTACCAAAACCGTATAGAGACGCTTTGGGTGATAGGCGCGTGTTGGATCCCATCTCTTTTGCTCCTCTCGTGTTAGGTGAAGATCTGCCAAGAGAGTAAAGCTGTATGCCGTATCGTTTTCGACATTTTGAGGACATATAACCACCTTTCCAGAGTAAGGAGCGATAGGCTCCCCCTTCAAAATCGGTTTAGCCATTGGGTGTAAAAAGACCCCAAAGCCAATTTTTCCCTTTAATTTTTTGATAACTAGGTTCTTAGGAAGGCCGCTTTTTTGTATTTCTCTGAAAATCGGGAGGAGCCCTTTGATAAGCCCTTTAGTAGCAGGCAGAACAAAAACCTTATCCTCTTTAATTTTAACAGAGCAAAGCTCTCTTAGATCTTTCTGGATAAGTTGCGTTGGGATTTTAAACTTTTTAGCTACGCTACTTCTCATGAAA
>JAFEGE010000061.1 GCA_018240105.1 Verrucomicrobiota bacterium
AAGTGGCGCGCCTCCTACCACACCCCTGTTGTTGAATACCACGCCCTCGAGATCGGAGATTTTGTTGTCCATTTTCACCACGGGGTTGGCCGTTATCTCGGCCTAGAGAAAGAGAAGAACCACCTCGGTATCGAATCAGAATTTTTGATCCTAGAGTACGCCAATCAAAGTAAACTCTTTGTCCCCGTCTCCCAATCACACCTTGTCTCACGCTATATCGGGATCGAAGAGGAGAGGCCTGAGCTTCATCAGATCGGCAGCTCTAAATGGCAAAAAGCAAAAGATGTCACACAAAAGGCGATCCTTGGCTACGCCAAAGACCTTTTAGTCCGCCAAGCAGAGCGAGAAATCACAGGGGGCTTTGCCTTTCCAGAAGATGGTAGCGATACGATCGCCTTTGGCGAGGCGTTTCCCTTTACAGAGACTGCCGACCAAGAGAGCGCCATCTCGGCCATTCGACAAGATATGTGTTCCTCTAAGTCTATGGATCGCCTGATTGCAGGCGATGTCGGCTATGGCAAGACAGAAGTTGCTATGCGCGCTGCCTTTAAAGCCGTTGCTGACGGACAAAAGCAGGTAGCTGTTCTCGTACCGACAACTATTCTCGCCATGCAGCACTTTGAGACTTTTCAAGCAAGATTCTCTCTCTTTCCTGTAACGATTGGCCTTCTTAGCCGCTTTCAAACAAAAAAAGAGAGCGATGAGATCGTGCGTAAGCTCAAAGAGGGTCTTATCGATATCGTAATCGGGACCCATAGACTCCTTGGCCAAGATATCGGCTTTAAAGATCTAGGCCTTGTGATCATCGATGAAGAGCAGCGCTTTGGCGTACGGGCAAAAGAGAAGTTAAAGCTCTTCAAAACAGGCGTCGACTCTATCAGTCTCTCTGCAACACCGATTCCACGTACTCTCTACATGTCCATCATTGGGGCCAGACCCATGTCTGTCATCAGCTCTCCCCCACACGACCGCCTCCCCATAAAGAGTATTATGGCAGAAAAAGAGGATGAGATCATCCGTAACGCTTTTTTGCGCGAGCTTGCCCGCGACGGCCAAGGCTACTTTATCCATAACCGGGTAGAGTCTATTTACGCTACCGCTGAACATCTACAAAAGCTTATCCCCCATGCAAGGATCGGTATCGCCCACGGCCAGATGGACAGCGATGCTATAGAAGAGGTCTTCCAAGCCTTTAAGCAAGGTAAGATCGATATACTAGTCGCAACAACTCTTGTAGAAAATGGGATCGATATTCCGAATGCGAACACAATCCTTATCGATCGCGCCGATACCTTTGGCATCTCCGATCTCTATCAGCTTCGTGGTCGTGTAGGGAGATGGAATAAGACAGCTTACGCCTACTTCCTCGTACCAAAAGGGCGCATTCTTCCTGAAGTCTCACAAAAAAGACTAAATGCTCTTATCGAAACCTCTGGCTTTGGTGGCGGTGTACGGTTAGCTATGCGCGACTTAGAGATTCGCGGAGCTGGTGATATTCTTGGCGTGCAGCAATCAGGCCACGTCTCTAAAATCGGCTTTCACCTCTACTGTAAGCTGTTAAAGCGCACAATCGATGCTCTCAAAAAGAAAGAGACCGCCTCCTTCTTCGAGACGAAACTAGAGTGCCCTTTTATTGCCAAATTTCCAGACGCCTACATCTCTGATAGCGCGCAAAGGCTCGAGATCTACCACCGCCTTGGTGAAGCTGTCTCCTATGAGGAGATCGATGCTATCTTCGATGAGCTTAAAGACCGCTTCGGCCCTTTGCCCGATGCCTCTTTATTTCTCTACCACTTAACGCGCCTTCGCTTCTTTGCGAACAAGCACCACTTCACCTCTCTAAAGTTTCTTACAAATGCTCTTATGGTTGAAAAAGGGACCCAAAAAGTCTCCATCCCCCTTCCACCAAATCTGCCTCCAAAACAATTAGAAGAGTTTGTCACCGCAAAATTGCAAGAGCGTTTTCGCGCTTCATGATATATTTGGTTTTATAAGACAAAAAAAACACCAGGGCAAGGAGCCGATCAAATGAGTTGCCTGCACAATTATTCATCTAGATTGCTTATTAGAGAAATCTTGTTTATCATATTTATTTATGAAAAATAAAATTCCATTTTTTTCTTTAGTCTTACTTATCGTAGCTGCTATCGATAGTATTCGAACTTTGCCAACAACAGCTTTTTTTGGGACTTCACTCATTTTTTTCTACCTCCTTGCTGCCGTATTTTTCTTATTTCCAGTCGCTTTTATTTCAGCAGAATTTTCATCTCGCTACGACGAAGAAGGTGGTATATTTCATTGGATTCGCCATGCTTTCGGAGATAAGATTGGATTATTGGCAGTGTGGCTTCAATGGATCAATACGATGGTTTGGTACCCGACAATGCTTTTATTTATTTCAGGTACAACCATTTATATAGCCGATGCAACAATTGTGCATCACAAGACATATCTCTTAGCCACTTCTTTATTCATATTTTGGAGCCTCACTCTACTGAACTTAAGAGGAATACACGCCTCAACAAAAATTAGTTTAATCTGTGGGACGATTGGCACCTTATTTCCTATGATATTTTTGATGGCCTTAGGAATAGGCTGGCTTTTTTCCGGTCACTCTCTTGCCATCGCTTTTTCCTGGAGAGATTTTTTTCCGTCTGAAAATTGGTTAGAAGCCAGTAACTGCCTAACAACTATTATGGCCTCTCTTTTAGGCATGGAATTAGCAGGGGTCCACGTGAAGGACATTCAAAACCCACAAAAGAACTTTCCTCTCGCTATTGGATGTTCCGTATTGATTTTATTGGTTACTTTAATATTAAGTTCTCTTTCTATAGCTATTGTAATCCCCAAACAAGATATTGATTTTGTGGATGGGGTCATGCAGACTTTTAGGACGTTTCTGAGCAATTTCGGATTATTGTTTATGATGCCTTTGCTTGCTCTATGTATTGTATTAGGAGCAACAGGCGGTTCGGTCAATTGGCTTTTATCGCCAGCAAAAGGACTTTTACAAGCCGCTGAGCACGGTTTTCTTCCTTCCTATTTCTTAATTAAAAATTCCCATGAAGTCCCCTATAGAATTCTGATTTTGCAAGCTCTATTAGTATCTCTTTTTTCTTTCGCTATCCATTTTGTGTCGAATATAAATAGTTACTACTGGTTTTTAATGGCGCTAAGCACAGGACTTTATATGCTAATGTATATCTTGCTATTTCTAGCAGCCTTGAAGCTCAAAAGACCAGCCTTTGGGTATAAGATTCCCAAAGGCCTTCGGACTATTTCTTGTTTTGCAGGATGCCTTGCATGTATAATGACTATTATTATTGGACTCTTACCTCCTAGTGGTGTCGTCATTAAAAGTAAGGTCTTCTATTCATTCTTTGTTATTTGCGGCTTTGGACTAATGCTTTTTCCAGCATTCCTATTGTGGCGATACCGAGAGAAAAATCAAGCTTCACAAGTACTAAAAAAGCCGCTGTGAAAAGAATTAATGTTTTTGCATTTACACTCTAGGACATGGTTACCGCATCTCCAACATGCATAAACACCTCTTTCTTGCTTAAGAGATAAGGAAAAAAGAGGAATAGCAAAAACAAAAGTAAAGATAGCTCCAAAAAGCACAACTGGTTTCATAAAGACTCCTAATAAATGGAGTGACAAATTAAAAATTTTTCCATTTATAGTCAAGGGCTTTTTTATGTATCCCTAAACATGTAAGGTTAGACTTTTTTAAGACCTATCATATTAGGATTTCTAGCGGCGATCTATCCGCTCCTCTGCCCGATGCCTCTTTATTTCTCTACCACTTAACGCGCCTTCGCTTCTTTGCGAACAAGCACCACTTCACCTCTCTAAAGTTTCTTACAAATGCTCTTATGGTTGAAAAAGGGACGCAAAAAGTCTCCATCCCCCTTCCACCAAATCTGCCTCCAAAACAATTAGAAGAGTTTGTCACCGCAAAATTGCAAGAGCGTTTTCGTGCTTCATGATATACATACTGTAATCGCGCTCGCTCTTAAAGGCGAAATGGAAAAGCAGTTGCTCCTTAATGACGGAGTAGTTATAGAACTCTCCAAACAATAAACCGAGGTCAAAGGCCTCAAGAGCATAAGG
>JAFEGE010000062.1 GCA_018240105.1 Verrucomicrobiota bacterium
AAAATTATTCGCCATTAAAGACCCCGTAGAGAACCGCGGAGTTTTTTCACGATTCGACAAAGGAGAAAAACTTGCTTGACATCAGCGCGATTAGAGAACCGCTCGTGATTCAAGAATCGGTTTTGGCATCGTCGGTAGCTCTCGCTTTTGAAATTGCAAAAATTAGCCAACTTGTTAAGTTTAGCTAATTTTCGCATCGGCTTTGCCTATTTCAAATGCGAGGCACCTTCTTGCCACATCTCGATTCTTAAATTACTCTCGGTATAAAAGATTATTTTTTCGGAGAGAGAGTTGTTTGGCCAAGAGCTTTGTGGAGAGCTTTTGGTAGAGTCACTGTACCATCTTCGTTTTGGTTGTTCTCTAGGAGAGATACCATCAAGCGAGAGGTAGCAAGACCTGAGCCGTTGAGCGTGTGGACGAACTCTTTTTTGTCTTCGTCATCACGGAAGCGAGTCTTGGAGCGTCTTGCTTGGAAGTCGCGGCAGTTAGAGACCGAGGAGACTTCATAGTAGCGCTCTTGTCCTGGTAGGAAGACTTCGATGTCAACGGTGCGGCTAGCGCCGAAGGACATGTCGCCTGTGACGAGGAGCATATTACGATAGTGAAGCTCTAGTTTTTCTAAGATAGCTTCAGCGGAGGTGAGGATCTTTTCAAAGATAGCATCACTCTCTTCGGGGGTTGTAAAGGCGAAGAGCTCTACCTTATTAAACTGGTGGATGCGGATAAGGCCGCGCTCATTTTTACCGGCGCCACCAGCTTCTCTACGGAAGCAAGGTGTGTAGGAGCAGTAGAGCTTTGGTAGCTCTTTCTTGTCTAAGATTTCATCGTAGTGAAGGCCGTTGATGGCAACTTCTGCGGTCGGTATTAAATAGAGGGGGTAGTCTTCGTCATCGAGTTTGAAGAGCTGTGAGCCGAATTTAGGGAGCTGGCCAGAGGCATACATAATGTCAGAGCGGACGAGGTGGGGGAGCATGAGGAAGGTAAAGCCATTTGCTTGGTTTGATTCAATCATGAGATTGAGAAGGGCCCACTCCAGGCGTGCGCCAAGGGCTGTGTAGATAGGCCAGCCAGAGCCTGTAATTTTAGCGCCTCTTTTAAAGTCAAAGAGACCGAGGGACTCACCAAGTTCTAGGTGGTTTTTGGGGGCAAAGGAAAACTCTCTTTTGTGGCCTACAGTTTTAATGCAGACGTTGTCTTTAGGCTCTAAAGAGACTTTAATCTCTTTGTCGGGGATATTAGGTAGAAGAGAGAGGGCATATTCAAAATCTTTTTCGATAGGAGGGAGGGCAGAGGAGAGCGTGTGAATCTCTTTTTTAAGAGAGGCCACTTTGTCAAACTCTACGCCTGCATCTAACCCTTTTTGTTTCTTTTCGCCGATCTCTTTAGAGATCCGGTTAGCCTCACTTTGAAGCGCCTCTAATTGGGTTTTACGTTTGCAGACATCTTCATAAAGAGTCGTCACTGTGTCGAGAGAAATAGAGGGGTCTTTTGTACGTAGACGCTTTTCAATTTCCTCTTTATTTTTAACAATCTCTTTTATACCTAACATAACTTTTATCTGTCCTTTTCCCTCCAAGTTTGCTAAAATGGAACATATATTACCACGGAATTTATGGCAGAAGATTATCCTAAAGCAAGAAACCCCCTTATTTTACGTTATCACAGACTCCTAGAAGCTTTCTCTAAATCAGACGATGAGCGTGATTTTTATTTTGACAGAGTAGAGGGCTTTCTTCTTTATCTCGATTTAGATAAGACAGAAGAAGAGCTTACCGAAGGTGAAAAAGAGATCAAGAGCACCCCCGATCGTTACTGCTTGGTGCCAAAGCTTACCTACTACGAAACCAAGAAGTTTATGGAGGGTTTCGTAAACGAAAAAGTATATGATATCGACACTAAAGAAAAACTTTTAGATATCATCGGCTCTAAAGAGGCGAGAGAAAACTTCTTAGAGTTTATTTACGACCATTTGACAGAGCTCGATAAGTGGCAGCAGTATTACCATGAGCGCTCTCGTATCCGTATTATTGAATATCTACGTAAGTGGAATATCATCTTTGTTTTTGAAGAGGATCTAGAGCTTAGTAAAAATGTTGTTGAAAAGCTTAAGGAGCACCTTTTTACGCCGAAAGTCTCTAAAGAAGTACAGCAAGCACGAGATCTTTTAGAGGCTAAAGCTAAGACTTACTACTCTAATGAAGCGCTTAACCCGCGTCCAAAGAGAGGTCGTCCGCCAAAGCAGCAGCTCAAAATTGAGATGGAGCCGGAGCTTGCAGACGATATCTACACGACAACACCTTTATCGCTTCGTTGCTTCCTATTCCTTCCAGAGTACTCTAGCAACGCGGCTACATTCTCGTCGAAATTTGAGAATGAGGCGCAACTTCTGGCTTCCTTAAAGGGTAGTAACAAGGTAAAAGTTGATTCTAAATTAGAGGTTTTATCGCAAAGATTAGAATCGCTTCGCCATATTTCTCATAGATTAAAAGAGTTTAGACCAACCGCTTCTGGGGCAGAGGAGAAAAAAACCTCTATCACAGCGAGTGCAGAAGTTATCCCTGAGAGTGAATCAAAACTCTCTAAAGTCGCCATGGACCTTTTACCGAAGAAACGTGGTCGCCCGACTAAGAAAGAGATGATTGAAGAGAAGAAGAAAGGGGTTAAGCAGGTCACCCAAATTAAATACAATTGGGATAAGAAAAAGTGAGCCACCCGCTTCTTGAAAGATGCTCTATAGAGAGAGAGCTTGCGCTTGAGATATTGCGTAAGCTGTTTTTAACTAGAGAGCTCGATAAGAGGTGCGCACTCCTTGCTAAACAAAATAAAGGTGGTACATTCCATCTCTCCTCCGAAGGTCATGAGTTAATCGGTGTTGTCGGGGGCATCTTTTTCCAAGAGGAGAAGCACTTTGGCCTTCCCTACTACCGCGATCGTGGCTTTGCTGTTGGCAAAGACTGTTCTATTAAAGAGATTGTAGCGGCCTTTTTGGCTCGCTCTGTGACAAACCACTCCGGTGGTCGCATGATGCCAGAGCACTACTCTGACTACCAAAGACGTATCCCTTGCCAATCAAGTGTCGTTGCCTCACAAATTTTACAGGCAGTCGGTATTGCTAAAGGTATTCAAATCCGTCGAAAAGATGAGCTTGTCTACGTCTCTTTTGGCGATGGTGCCACATCAGAGGGCGATTTTCATGAGGCCTTAAATTTTTCCTGCTTACACCGCCTTCCGATAGTCTTTGTCTGCCAAGATAATCGCTGGGCTATCTCCGTGCCGAGGGAAGAGCAGACCTGTAGAGACTCTATAAAAGATCTTGTAGAGGGGTATAAACCTTTACAAGTATTGGAAATCGATGGTTCTTGTGTAAATGAAGTGGTAGAGGCTTATACGTTAGCTATGGACTTTGCTAAAAATGGCCCTACACTCATCGTTGCCAAAGTCCCAAGAATCTGCCCTCATAGTAGTAGTGATGATCCAAAAAAGTATAAAACGCTAGAGGATATGGCTCTTGATAAAGCAAAAGATCCTCTACCGAAAGCTGTCTCCTTTTTTCTAGAAAGAGATCTTGTAACAGGAAAAGAGTGCGAGGCTCTTTTAGAAGAGTCTGCTTTAGTAGTTGAAGAGGCGATTCTTTATGCAGAAAATCTGCCTCTACCGCCCTCTGTAAAAGAGAGTGATGCCTTCTGTCCGATAGAGATTGCACCTATTGCAAGATATACCGATGAAGAGGTGCCTATGGCAACAGCCATAAATCATGCACTTCATGAGGCGATGGAAGCAGATCCGCGTGTTATCGTATTTGGCCAAGATGTCGCACACGGTAAGGGCGGTGTTTTTTGTATTACAGAGGGGCTTACAAAAGCTTTTGGTAAAGAGCGCTGTTTTAATACCCCTCTTGCAGAGGCAACTATTATGGGACTTGCTCTAGGAACTGCCCTTGGAGGGCTTTTACGTCCCGTTGCGGAGATCCAATTCGCTGACTATATCTGGACTGGCATAAACCAGCTCTTTAATGAGATTGCCTCTTACTACTTTCGTTCTAATGGTGTCTGGAGCTTACCTTTAGTGATCCGTATGCCTTGTGGTGGCTATATCCAAGGCGGTCCCTACCATTCTCAAAGTATCGAAGCTTTTCTTGCCCATGCCGGTGGCCTTAAAGTTGTTTTACCGAGCAATAGCGCTGATGCCAAGATGCTCTTAAAGGCTGCTATTCTCGATCCTAATCCTGTAATTTTCTTAGAGCACAAAGCGCTTTATCGTCAAAGAGCTTTCTCTGCACAAAAAGAGCCGACAAGAGATGCTATTATGCCTCTCGGTAAGGCTAAAGTTTTAAAGGAAGGCGAGGGGCTAACCGTCGTAGCCTGGGGAATGGCCGTTTTATTTGCAATCCATGCCGTAGAAGAGCTTAATCTTTCGGTAGAGGTGATAGATCTTTGTACGATTGTCCCTTTTGATAGTGAGACAATCTTAGAGTCTGTTAAAAAAACAGGTAAGCTCTTGATTGTCCATGAGGCGCCTCTTTTCTGCGGCTTTGGTGCTGAAATTGCCGCACAGATGGGGGAGAAGGCCTTTTCTTACTTAGATGCTCCAATTAAAAGAATCGGGGGCAAACTTCTTCCCGTTCCGTATGCTAAATCTTTAGAGAATGAAGTTTTACCACAAAAGGAAGAGGTAAAAAAAGCGATTCTCGATCTCTATAAATTTTAAAAAGGTAGGCTCTTTATGGATATATCTCCCTTACCATGGGATAGGGCGGGTTATGAAAGTCCACATTTTGGTAGTGGTGATGAAGGAGAGGCAAGTAAAGTATTTCAAGCGCCTCCTCCTGTGACAGAGACAACAAGAGCTGTTGCTCTCAATATTATAACAGCCTCTAGCTTGCCACATGCTGGAAAGGCTCCTCGACCAAGGCATATTTATAGCGGGCCAGGACTTTGTTCCGTACGCTCTATAAGACAAAGAGAGGCGTATAGAAAGCGACGTGAAGAGAATCGTGAAGCTCATGAAATCCATTTAGCTAAGCGCCGTGAAAGAGAGAAGGTAAGGCGCGAAGAGATAAGAACTTACTATCCAGAAGTTCATGAAGAGAGGCGTAAAAAAGCTACTCTTAATAGAAAAGCTCGGATCGCAAGAAAAAAAACTGCAGAGACAGAAGGCACTACCACTTAGGATTTTCTCTCTTCTCTATAAGGCGGTAATAAATCCCCTCATATAGATCGCTACTTTGTAGACGATCTTTGGCAAGGCTAAGCTCATAGTCAATAGCTTCATCAAAAGAGAGTGTGAGCCCTTTTTGCATCTGCTTAAAAGCTATAGCGATACTCTCTTGCGATTTTCCTTTAAAATTCTCAGGACCAAAAGCTTTTACGATCTCTTCTACACTCTTTTTGCTAAAGGCGTGCTCAATCTTTTTTAGATCAAGTTGAGAGGGTTTATAGGGGCTTTGGTAAAGGAAAAGAGCCTCTTCTAGTCTATCAGGTAAAGAAGAGAGAACCTCTTTTTGTTTGTCAGCTTGTATGACATGCTTTACAAGGCCGATCGTTAAGGCATCAAAAGCTGTAATGGTATTGCCTGTCATTGCCAAGTACCAGCCGACTTTATGGGGGAGTCGTGGTAAAAAATAGGAGGAGCCGACATCTGGAAAAAAACCAATGCGTACCTCTGGTAGAGCAAAGCGCATAGTGTCGGTTGCGATAGGGTGTGAGCCGTGAAGCGAGATGCCAACGCCTCCTCCCATAACAATACCATGCATGATTGCAATATATGGCTTTTTATAGTGAAAAATCCGACGGTTTAGGCGGTATTCAAGCTCGGCAAGGGCGTAGGAGTTTTGCCAATTGGCAAGGCCATTTTGGTAAAAGGTTTTAAGATCAATCCCTGCAGAGAAGGCCTTATCGTTGCTACTCGTAATCACAACCATATCTATGAGAGGACTCTCCTCCCATTTTATAAGATGGCTCTCTAAAAGAGCGAGCATCTCATAGGTGAGGGCATTTAAGGCAGAGGGGCGATTTAAAACGATCGTACCGATCTTTTTTTCTTCTGAGAATAGGATATCCATCACAAAAATGTAACAGATCTACTGTTTTTTAGTAGCTTTATACCTAAGTAACTTCAAAAATTGGAATTTTGGCAAAAGCAGAACTTAAAATTTGCACCAGATGAAATCGTCGCTAAAGCGAGCCCCTATGGGACATAGGGCGAGGTGCAGCGGGCGCAAATTTTAAGATTCTTGTGAAGCCAAAAACCAATTTTTGAGTTTACTTGGGTATAGACTTTAGACGTTTTTTGCGAAGCTTTGGTCCCTCTTTTAGGGAAGATAACAAGAGAGGAAGAGCCGCTTTTTTTTCTGTGCAGATTTTTTGTAGGAGAGAGGCTTTGCTCTGGATGCGATAGCGAAGGCCGCGTGTGGAAGAGGGGTTCATCTTTTCATCTTTTACCAAAAAGCGAAGGCGAGCGGTTAAACTCTCTACCATCTTTTCTAAAGAGGCGCTCTCAAGAGAAAAGGCCTTCTTTTCTCTACAGCGGTTCAGCATCGACTGGCACTCTAAGAGTGAATCGATGGTCTCCTCTATTTTTTTTAGCTCGCTTACCATAATTTTCTCTATAACGGAGAGCTGATTTTATCGGAAAGTTTTTTTTCTATTCCGAGGAGCACTTTGGTATAAAATACCTTTGCGTTATAATGAGGATAGAAAAATTCGCTATATCTAAATAAATGCAAAAATTGGAATTTTGGCAAAAACAGAATGCAGCCAAAAACTAATGTTTGAGTTTACTTCGGTATACATCTAATAATTAAAGATTTTTGCTTTGAGGTTGTATGAAGGGGTTCTGTCCATTAGCATCGGGTTCAACAGGGAACTGTATTTTTGTCGGGACAGAAAAAACCAAACTCCTCTTTGATGTAGGCATTAGTTATAAGGTCGCTAAAGAGCGGCTAGAAGAGATACAAGTCTCTATCGATGATATTGATGCGGTTGTCATTTCGCATGAGCATTTCGACCATATCAAAGGGTTAGAGATGATTGTAAAAAAACGGCAGATTCCTATTTTCTGTAATAGTGACACAGCCAAAGCGATTTGCCAGCTCATGGAAGTGCGGCCAAAGTTTAAGATCTTCTCGACGGGGGAGAGCTTTTATTTTGGAGATGTAGAGATTCATCCATTTAGTATTCAGCATGATACGTTAGATCCAGTTGCCTTTACCCTTCAATATAACGATATTAAATTTGCGATCTGTACCGACCTTGGCTTTGTAACAAAGCTTGTCGAGATGCATCTTAAAGATTGTGACTACCTCTATATTGAGGCTAATCACGATGAAGATATGGTGCATGCCTGTTCAAGACCTATGGTCTACAAGCAACGAGTCTTAAGCCGTCAGGGCCACCTTTCAAACCGCGCCTGTGCAGAGCTTTTAGATCAGATATACCATACAGATCTAAAGCACGTCTTTCTAGCCCACCTCTCTTCAGAGTGTAACCATCCTGATCTTGCCATCCAAACAATTCGCGATTTTTTAGCTAAGAAAAATAAGGCGGTGACTCTATCGATTGCCTATCCCGATAAGATTAGCCAGCCTATCTATTTCGTAGAAGAATCAAAGAGAGCGGATATATCGGCTTAAGAGATTTATTAAAGGCTATCTTTGATTTTGTGCCATTTGGAGTTGTTGGCGTTTTGCTTGCGCTATGGCTTCTTATCCGTGGCGTTATTGATATGCTAGAGGGGTTTGAGATTTGCCCTCCAAGAGATAGGCGCGTTAGATTTTGGCTAAACCAAACGGCCTTTTTTCTTGTCTTTTTGATACTTATAAAAGCTTTTATTATAGAGCCTACAAGACAGGTAGAAAAGCCCATCATCTCCTCAAAACAGCGTTATACCATTCGCAACAAATAAAGACATAAAAGCGCGCAAAATTTTGCCAAATAAGAAAGCTCGGAGATCGAGGGTTAACTTCTTGTAAGTTAACGAGATCGAGAGCGAACTTATTTGGCAAAAGATGCGATGATTTTATG
>JAFEGE010000063.1 GCA_018240105.1 Verrucomicrobiota bacterium
AAATTTGCACCCGCTGCACCTCGCCCTATGTCCCATAGCGGCTCGCTTTAGCGACGATTTCATCTGGTGCAAATTTTAAGTTCTGCTTTTGCCAAAATTCCAATTTTTGAAGTTACTTGGGTATAATTTTTTAGTAGTCATCGCATCAAAATAAATCCCTTTTTTGTATACTGCTTCTATAAATTATTTGGAGCTTCTAAATGTATTATCCATTCTTCTCTTCTTTATTGCTTATTTTTATTATTCCACTAAGTGCAATCGAATATCCGTATCGATTTGAAGGTGCAGGAGAAGAGTTTCAAAAACAGCAGCTTGATCTTATTTCCTTATTTTTGCCACAAGATCCGATAATTTTAGAAATAGGAGCCTATTGTGGGGCTGAAACTGTTAGCTTAGCAACAAAATGGCCTTTGGGAACAGTTATTGCTTTTGAACCTAACCCATCAGTTTATCCCAAGTTGATGAGCAGTACTCAGGGTTTTTATAATATAGAGACCTACAATCTTGCTGCTAGCAATATCACAGGAGAAGCACCTTTTTATATTTGCCATGGCACCCATGGAAAAGACCCCTCTTTTGAGCATGCAAGCTCTTTGCTACCACCTTCCAATGAAATGAGAGTACATTATGAAGGCCCTGTTATTACCGTTCCTACCACCCTATTAGATACTTGGTGCAAAGAAAACTTGATTCAAAAAGTTGATTTTATGCGTTTAGATCTACAAGGAGCAGAATTACAAGTACTACAAAGCTCGCCTGAAATCTTAAAATCTGTACAAGTAATCTCTCTAGAAACATATTTTTTCCCTTTTCGTTTGGGAACAACAATGTACAGAGACTTAAGACAATTTCTCGAAGCAGCAGGCTTCAGATTACTTAGCCATTGGTACAGAGAAGGCTTACAAGGACAAGCCATTTTTATAAAAAACGAAGCAATCGACTTCGAACACCACAATTACCAAAAGTGCTATATACCTGATTTACAAGCTTATTTCTTTGTTGATGATATCCCAGATGGCATCAAGTGGCATTTAAAACAAGGTATCTACTGGGAAAGCGGTATTGGCAATCTTATCAAACAATACGTAAAAGAGGGCACGCTTGCTTTAGATATCGGAGCTCATATTGGTATTCATACCGTTACAATGTCACGAAAAGTAGGTCCTAAAGGGACTGTCATCGCCTTTGAGCCACAAAAAAAGATGCTAAAAGAGCAGCTACAAAACTTAAAAGCTAATGGCTGTAAAAATGTTATTTCGACAAGAAAAGCTTTAGGAGAGACCTATAAAAATATAGAAATGTGCAAAGCAAACCCCTTTAATGAAGGTGGAACAACTATTGGAGAGGGTGGCGATAAAACAGAAATGATCCCTCTTGATAGCCTACATTTACAAAATATTTCACTGATCAAAATGGATGTCGAAAGAACCGAGTTGTATGTTTTACAAGGGGCTCGAGAAACACTTCTTCGAAATAAACCGATTATCATTTTTGAAGTTTTAGCAGGAGATGATTATCTAACTTGTAGCGATGCGGTTCGAAAAGATTTTAAAGAAATTTTTTCTTTTGTAGAGGCTTTGGGTTATAAGGTAGAACTTATATTTGGAAACGACTATCTAGCCACACCGCTATAAATCGAGCAAAGGAAGAATTCATATGCCCTTTTTGAAAGGCATACCAAAAGATGCTCAAAAATTAAGGCTTTGGCAAAAACCAATTTTTAAACATCCCTGCATATAGATATAACTCTTTCTACCTATTAAAGATAGCTCTCAATGGCGGTCACTTCCCATGGCTCATTATGGACAGTGACAGTAGCACCCTTCATTTGGCCAAGCAGGCTTTGAGCAAGCTTGGATTGGAAGGAGAGCACATTACGGTCGGGGTCTGCATCCCAGGGGCCTAGAAGTGTGTAGGTGGTGGTCTCACCTTTGGGGTTTTTTAAAGAGACAACGGTACCAACGCTTATTTGATTGGTATCGATATCAACTTTTGTTAGAACGCGCATCCCTTTGATTTGATCTGAGAGGAAGCGAAGCTCGCCTTGCAGGCGAGAGCGTTTTTCTAGAGCAAATTTGTACTCACTGTTTTCGCGAAGGTCGCCGTGTGAGCGAGCAATTTCAATCTCTTTGGCATTTTCAACAGTCTCAATTGTTGCAATCTGCTCGATACGCGCTTTAATCTTCTGATAGCCTTCTTGGGTTGTCCAAACAATCTCCTCTTCCGGCTCTTCGCCCCCTTTTTTACGGAGAGAGGCAAGAGAGGGGTGCACTACTTCTGCTAAAGAATGGAGAATTTTGATGTCGTGGTCTGAGAGACTCTGACACTTTGTAGAGAGAAGAAGCACTTCTTTAACAACTTCGAGGCTAGCTCCCTGGAAGATCCGTCGAAGGTTAGCAAATCGACCGGTAGTCAAGAATTGGAGCATCTTCTTAACGAGATCTCTCTCTTCAGCATCTCCTTCAATCTTATAGAGGAGGGTGAAAAACGCCTCTAAACAGCGGTTCCAGCCCTCTTGGTCGGCATAAGGATACTTCGTATGGGCCATGACCTTTTGAAAATACCAGACAAAAGTTGCAGGAGAAAGGGTCGGTTTATCGATAAGCTCTTCTATCTTAGCCGCAACAATAGCCTCTTTTTTATCTTCAAGAAGAGCCTCTAAGATATAGTCTCTTAATGTATTCTGATCGATATTGTATAAAAGTGAGACGTAGATCGTAGCCCAATCGCTTCTTGCCTTTCTAAGCTCTACTAAGAGACGCTTTTTGTAAGCAAGAATATGAATCTGACTCATAATCCGCTCGACATCGGTTAGCTTTGCTACGAGATCTGTAAGATTTTTTGCCTTTTCATGGCCTAAATCCTGCAGGGTAAAGAGAAGCTGTAGCTCTTGGCTTGCTGTAATCTCTGTATGCGAGAGGACATCAGTAAGCTGTTTTTTGAGAAAGGTTTTAAACTCTTCGTTTTTGATAGACTGTGGAAAGTCGCGTAAGAAGGAGTAGATCATCTCGATTAAGGTCGCAACATCAGGCTGTGAGCGAAGGGCCTCTTCTAAACGTTCCTCATGTGAGACTTCGGCTTTTCGAAGAACAAAGTTATCTTTTAAACTCTCCGGTACTTGGATGAAAGTATCTTTTTTGAGCTTCATCCGTGTCATCTGCCACCAGCGCGCCCAATCTTTTTCTGGAATGATGAGGTCGCAGATCTCATCCTTGATCTCTTGGGCTGTTTTAGGGCCGAGATCGCGTAAGATCATACGAACCGTCTCTACAGGATTTTCTTTGGCAAAGGTTTCAAAGCTATCTGGATCACCAAAGCGTCTTGCTAAGAAGTGGTCTTTTGGAATCACAAGAAGCGTTTTAAAGGCATTAAAGAAGCTAAGCTCTTTTTGACCGGCAACATAATCAAACTCTAGCGTAATCTGTTCACGGAGCATAGAGACATCAACAACCTCTCCAACCCCCCAGCCGCCTGTATGAAGAAAGAAATTCCCCTTCTTCATGTGGGTTAAAATTTCAAAATTTGTAAGAGCATTTTGGAAAGAGACCCTTTCTCTTAAACCGACAAGACGCATCTTTTGTTGGAATTGCGGATCATCTGTATAGCGCGCTGTAAGGTAATTCCAAGCAAACTCGGCGAGATCTTTGTCGTTCGTCGTTTGTAAGTCAAAAATTAACTTTACAATCTCATGCTTCGTGGGCGTGTTTGGTAGTCCTTCCCATAATAGAAGAGCCTCTTGGGCGTAAGGGCCAAAGGTGTCGCGAAAGGAAGAGCCCTTGATCTCTTTTAAGATTAGATGAAACTCTTCAGCATCGACTTCATCGCTAAGGCAGTACTCTTGCCAAAGGCTTAAGACCTGAGGCAGATTATTTGTCGCGAGATGATTGTGAAATTGCTTCAGATACTCCATGTGTAAGAACCCCTTTGGCGAGAATTACATGCAGTATATAGCGTCCTTTCTTATTCTGCAAGCCTTGGCTTTCTTTCTAAAACGAGTTGACGAGGCAGTGTAGAGTGCGTTAAACTAACAGGTTTAGCGAAAACGGAAGCAAAAGAGGCCCCCATGTTTCAAGATTACGAAGAGTTTACCGATGAACAAAAAGAGCGTCTCTCTCGCTACGTGACAAGCACTTCGAGCCACGTCTTTGCCTTAAAAAATCTTCCAGAGGTCATTAAAGGAGCTCTTTTTTCTAGATATTCACGCTCCGGACTCGGTCTTCGCTCTCTTCTTCTTAAAGAATTTATTACCAATGAAGAGACCTGCTTCGATGAAATTACTGGTAATAAAGGGGAGAGTCCTAAAGAAGAACAAACCGCCGCCATTAAAAAAGCGCAAGCCTTCTATGATAGAATTCTAGATGGTTACGGCGATGACTCTATTGGAGAACTTGGTGGTGCTCACCTTGCGATAGAAAATATCTCTATGCTTGCCGCTAAGACGATTGAATCTTCCCGTATCGGTGGCTCTCCTTTGGAAAAATCGACACGCTACATCTATTTTGACCAAAAGCATCAGGGCGAGTATCTCTTTTTGCGCGAGCCTGTTTTGATGACCTCTGCCTTTAGAGAAGAGTATGTGGAGACTTGTAACCACCTCTTTGATACCTATAGCCGCCTAATTCCCCCAATGACAGAACTTATGGAAAAGAAATTTCCAAAAGAGCCAGAGGTTTCAAAAACGGCTTATACAGCAGCTCTTAGAGCTAAAGTTCTCGACTGCTTGCGAGGGCTTTTACCAGCTAGCACCCTCACGAACATGGGTCTTTTTGGTAATGGCCGCTTTTTTGAGGTCTTACTACAAAAGCTCCAGAGCCACAATCTAACAGAGATACAAGATATCGGTAGAAGAGGCTTTCGCGAGCTATCTAAGGTGATCCCCTCCTTTATTAGAAGAGCTGAGGCAGGCCATAGACATTTTAAAGCCTTCCAAACCTTCCAAGAAGAGATCGATCGCGAAGTCAAGGGGCTCGCCTCTCAGTACGCCCCGACCCCCACATTTAATAAACCAGGGGTCCAGTTAATAGATTATGATAGAGATGGCCTCTATAAAGTTGCGGCTGCTCTTCTATTCCCACACACAAAGGCGCCTCTTTTAGAGATACAAAACCACCTCAAAAAGATTCCTGTAGAAGGCTTTGAGCAAATTCTTGATGCCGCCGCCTGCGCCCGTGAAAATAGACGCCATAAGTCACCAAGAGCCTTAGAACAAGCCTTCTTTACCTACGAGATTGTAGCTGATTTTGGCATCTATAGAGACTTACAAAGACACCGTATGCTGACAGAGCGCCGCCAACTCTTAACATGCGACCTTGGTTACTTTATACCCGATGAGATCTTAGATACTCCCATGGAAAAACCTTACAGAGAAGCCATGGACAGAGCAAAAGAGGCCTACGACAGAATGGCAAAAGACCTTCCAGAAGAGGCTCAGTATGTTATCCCTATGGCCTACAACGTCCAGTGGTACTTCCATGTCAATCTCCGTGCGCTTCAATGGCTTTGCGAATTGCGCTCTAGCCCACAAGGCCACCCAGCCTACCGCCTCGTTGCTCAAACCATGGCCCACTTAGCTTTCCATGCTCTACCAGAATCTAAACGCTTCTTTAAATTCGTTGATTTTGAAGGGTATGAATTAGGAAGACTTGACCAAGAGCTCCGCAAAGAGATGAAGGTAAAGGACTTTGTTATCTAAATGAGAGAATCTACCGCTCTAAACAGTAAGCAAGGCAGTGTTTTAGGCGGTATACTTCTCATCGCTGGAAGCTGCATCGGCGCAGGCATGCTGGGCCTTCCTATTTTAACAGGAATTGCTGGCTTTTTTCCCTCTCTAGTTATGCTCTTAATCGCCGCCTTCTTTATGACCACAACGGCCCTTCTGCTTGTTGAAGTGACACAAAGATATAGTGAAAAAGCAAACTACCTTACTATGATGGAAAAGACCCTGGGCCCTATCGGTAAAATTCTTTGCTGGCTCTTTTACCTCTTTGTCTTTTATGCGCTTCTTATCGCCTATATAGCCGCTAGCGGTAACCACGTCTCTTCTTTACTGCCTCTTCCCGCCTCTATGGGAAGCCTCTTTTTTGTCCTTCTCTTCGGGGGTGTCGTCTTCTTTGGCACCCATTTTGTCGACATGACAAATAGAGCCTTAATGGTTGGCAAAATTGCCGCCTACCTTGTCGTCTTAACTTTAGGATTTATCTATATAGATCCAAAGCTCCTTATGCATAGTGACCCCAAATACACCCTTCTCTCCTTTCCCATCCTCATCATCTCTTTTGGCTTTCATAACATGATTCCCGTCCTCTCGGACTATTTAGGACGAGATGTAAAGCGGATGAAGCAAGCCATTTTAGGGGGCGCCTCCTTTACCTTTCTTATCTATCTCTTTTGGCAGATTGTGGCCCTTGGCACCCTTCCTTTAGAGGGGGCTTACGGCATTTTAGCGAGCTACAAAACCGGTATAGATGCCGCACAAGCGCTAAGCGCTCTACACACCTCAAGCATCGGTATCTTTGCAACTCTACTTGCCTTCTTTGCGATTTTAACCTCTTTTCTAGCGCAGACCTTAAGCCTTGTGCATTTCCTAGCCGATGGCTTAAAAGTACGCTCAGGTAAAAAAGAAAATCTCCTACTTCTTCTCCTTACTCTAATGCCCCCTCTCTTCTTTGCTATTGTCAATCCTACCATCTTCTATGCCGCCCTTAACTTTGCCGGCGGCTTTTGTGCTGTGGTTCTCTTTGGTCTTCTCCCTGTCCTTATGGTTTGGAAGGAGCGTAAAACTAAAGAGGCGACAGAGTATATCGTCTCCGGGGGAACCCCTCTTCTCATGGCTATCTTAGCCATCGCTCTATTTGTCCTTTTCTACCAAACAACACAGATGTCGGGTCTATCTATTTTCCCAACAGTAAAATAATTAATTCGCATTTGTGATATCCTCATAATAAATAAAAATAAAATGTATTTATTTATGGATATTAAGATTAAAAGCATCTCTCTTAAGCAAAAAAGTCGCCTTGGTATTTTTAACAAGGTCTCTCATGTAACCTTTAAGATAGAAGGTGAAGGGGTTAATGCAGCTTCAAAGGTGCAAGTATTTGCACTAGAGGACAAAGATGATCAGCGTAATAGAAAAAATGAACTAAGCGTTGTTATGTCGCAAACCACCTCTCTAGAGACCCTTAAGAAAAACGATGCTATAGAAGTTTCCCTCTCTCTTCCACAAAAAAAGATCTACGCTCTACAGTTTGTTCTCACCTCTAAAAATATAGAAACGAGCTACTTCTACTATCCATACCTACAAAATATAAACCTCTTTTCAACAGAGATTACCTCCACATTTTTGCACAACTCCCCCTTCGTAAAGCTTCACACAAAAGCTCTCGTAGGAAGGCTAGAGGGTAGAAGCTTAAAAAGAGAGGTCCCTCTTGTCTGCTTAAAGGAAGAGGATGGTATTTTAATCAGACTGACAAACCCAAGCGATTTAGAACACGCCCTTATCACCGGAGAAAACGCCACTGTAGAAATCATTTTGCCGAACTTACAACTACCTCTCATCGAAGAGGTCACCTTTAATCTTTTCTCAGATAAAGTCGCCTTTTCTATTACAGGAAGAGATATTGCAGATAGCGATCACCTTAAGATCTCTTACGGCACAAGCCCCCAATTAGATATGCGCTGGGATAAAATTAATCCCCCCTTCTCACAAACCACAAAGCAGGTAGTCCTGCCCCTACCCGGCAATACCTTGCCAACCTTTTCGATTATCCCCCATAGAGACCGCGATATCACAGCTCTCACAAACATCTATACACTAGAGCGGCCCAGCCAATCGCATCTCTATCTCGACTACGAAGGCCCAAAAGCTGACTAATCAAAAAAGAGATTAAGATTTCATATACTGCAATAAAGCAGATATGCCTTGTGATGAAACCCAAAGAGCACAAAGCATTAAAAAAGCCCACTGGTGCGGTTTGAAGTAGATCTTAACTAAACACCAAAGGGCAATCGTAATTCCGAGCAGGCCTTCCACGAGGAGGTTTCCCCAGAAGGCAATTAAGATAAGAAAAACGACAACGGCAGCGGCTCTCTCAATCTTTCCTTCGAAGCGCGACCATTTAGAAAAATCTTCTCTTTTGATTTTATAATTCATTTTAGATCCTTTTATAAATCGGCGATATCGATGATACGGTAAAAATAGCGGCTGCTTAGTAGCGCATCAGAGACTGGGCCTAAATGGAAGAGAACGGGAGAAACACCAAAGCCTTTTGGAAAATCAAGGGAAGCTATTTTAGCTTTCATAGCATCAATCACTTCGAGTCCCAATTCACGCCGGCGCATTTTGACTTCACAGACAAAGAGCGTGTTAGAGTGCATTTGAATTAGATAATCAATTTGACACCCTTTCTTACGGCCTAAAGCTTTCTGGATATAGGGATTGTCGATAACCACATCCTGAGCATGGATACCAATAGCCTGATAAAGAAGAGATCTATTTTTTAGTAACAGATTTTCGAGTTGGAAGCCGAGCATGGGCTCCCAACCGGGTAAGCTAGAGAGTGGAACTTCTAATAAGGAGTTCTGTTCAATTTTTGTAAGATTAGGTTCGATATAGTGAATATAGAAGCGAAGGTAATTCTCAGAAAGTCGATAGAGCGTCTGTTTTCCTCTCCTACCTGTCTTTAAAGACCAATCTGGATGTTTACTGACAAATCCACAGATTTCAAGAGCATTAAGATGAAGACTCAGCGTACCGCTTGGCGCATAAGACATCATCTTTTGGAGGGTAGCTCTGTCTTTCATCCCCTGGCTTAGAATTGTAATGATCTTTTTGTAGACCTCTCCTCTAGAGCTGAAGAGATCATTAAAAATCCGGTCAAACTCGTGGACTAAAAGGCCATTTTTTTCAAAACAGAGGCGTTTAATATTTTCATCTGCGCTCTGGTGCGTTTGAATCTGCTCAAGATACCAAGGCACCCCTCCCGTCACACTCAAAATCTTAAAAAAGTCGAGATCTGATCCTTTAAAACCTTGGAGGTAAAGCAGTTCTCTACATTGTGGAACTGACAACTCAAAGAGCTCTAAATAAAGAGAGACTCTGCCAAAAAAAGCGGTGCTGTTGATGATATTTTTATCGATCCAAGTTGAGATAGAGCCACATAAAATAAGGATAACAGAGGGATGATTCTGCAGAACAAGATCCCACCAAACTTTTAACTTAGAGATAAAGGCTGGATCTTTTGAGCCCATCCACGAAATCTCATCAAAAAGAATAACAGTCGGTTTTGTTGTGAGATGGTTGGATAGATGAAGAAAGCCATCACTCCAGTCTCTGAAGGTAAAAGGAGGAATGTTAAAGAGGGTTGCAAGTTGGCGAGCAAAGGCATCACGCTGCTCCTCTCCCCTCACCCCTTTAACAGGAGCAAGACCGCTAAAAGGCAAAAAGACTTTATCTTTTCCAAACTCCTCGGCAAGACGACTTTTACCTATCCGGCGGCGCCCTTTAAGAACAACAAGACAGGCTCGGCCTGACTTTGATAAATCTTCCAGCCTCTCTAATTCTTTATCTCTTCCTACAAACGGCTTCATAGAATCTATATTACATGAGCAGGATAGCTACGTCAATCCATTCTGCTCAAAACTAACAAATGTCAGTTTTGAGTAGAATGAAATCCTAACACACTGATTATAAACACGCGAAAATTCAAGTCTATTTTTGAATTTGTTATTTTTGTACAGAAAGCTACTGTTTTTTGGAAGAAGTAGGAGGCTGAGGGGTTTCCTCTGTCCAACCAGGGTCGCCGCGTCTCATATCATCTTCCTCTTCCCAGCCAGGGCCTGCATCGTTGGACCAAGTCTGACCACCGTCGTTAGACCAGTTATTAAACCCTTCATTTTTGTATTTGCGCTGTTTTTGCTGAGCGACTTTGGAGGAGGATTTGGTCGGATCTTCTTTGCGGACCGTGCAAGTCATAGCACCTGAGGTAGAGCCTTGCGCGTTGATGGTGGCTCCGAGGGGAACATTATTCCAGACACCATATTCCATCGAATACTTTTGCTGCGGCTTTTTCTTGCCGACACTATAGTCGTAGGGCTGTACATCTGTACAGGTCCAGCGGACGGTATAGGGGGTTGTGGGGGTGTCATACTGCTTATTAAAGGGGCTTTGGGGTTGCCCCCAGATATAGGTCTGACCTGAGCTCATTTTGATCGTGATCTCTTTTATCCCCGCTGCGTTATAGATATTAGCGTAGAGAGGAAAGGCACTATCATTAATCAGTGTAAGGCTTGCAGCCTCTAAAGAAGAGGCTACAAGAAAAGCAAAGGCAAGAATTCTTCTCATGTTACTCTACAAAGCTTGCCCATTTGAAGTCGATATGACCAGCATCTGTCAAGACAACATCTTTTAGGCGGTTTTGTTTTACAGTAAGCATCGTGTAGTGAAAGATCGGTATTACAGGCATCTCGGCCATTAAGATCTCTTCAGACTTCTTTAAAGCCTCTTTTCGCTCAGAGGGAGCTAGAAGAGTGTAGGACGCCTCCAGCGCTTTTTGATAATCTAAGCTCTCCCAATTGGTATTGTTTGTGCCTATATTTTTACTCTTAAAGACCTCTAAAAAGTTGATCGGATCGCGAAAGTCGGCAACCCACGAGCCACAGGCCAATTGAAAGTCTCCTTTCGAGATACGATCAAAATAGATCTTTCGCTCTAAAGGCTCTAGATTTATCGAGATTTGGAGAACTTTATACCACTGGTCTTGGATAATCTGTGCGATTCTATGGTTTTTTGTATCTGCAATATAGGTAAGAGTTATCTCTGGAAGCTTCTCTATAGTGAGCTTCTCTTTTTGGAGAGCGGCATTAAAAAAGCTCGCTGCCTCCTCATCACTGCCATCACAAAAATAGGGGCTATCTTGTAGTCCAAATGAGGCAGGTACAATACCTGTCGCAGGAACACCTTCTACAATATGTGTTACGATCTCTTCCCGATTGATCGCAAGAGCAAGGCTCTTACGAAGCTCTTCTGTATGAAAAGGGGCAAGCTCTGTGTTCACCCGGATCCAGTAAGTACCTAGAAGAGGGTGTTTTTCGATCATCTTCTTCTCTTGCAAAGAGGCAAGAGCATCTAGAGGGATGACAGAGAAGGGAGAACCCTCCCAATCGATCTCGCCACTTGTAAACATCTTTAGCCCTGTCTCAGCATCGACCATGATCATCGTGATCTCTTCTAATTTTACAGCGCTTTTATCCCAATAGTTGCCATTTTTTACTGCTGTGATCTGATCGTTATGGCGCCACTCTTGCATTTGGAAGGGGCCGTTAGAGACAAACATTTCAGGATTTTTGTGCCAATCTGGCGTTTGTCTATCTGTTCCCTGGTGGACAGGAAAAAAGGCAGGTAGAGTTAAGAGCTCTAGGAAGTAGGGTGTTGCCTGATCTAGTTCTACGGCGAGGGTATAGTCATCGATCGCATTAACACCTAACATGCTAACAGGAAGGAGACCTTGCTTAACGAAGGCTGCGTTTTTTATCGGATAGAGTTGGAAGGCGTTATCTGCTAGAAAGCTTGGCGTTAAGACCTTTTTCCATGCGTAGACAAAGTCATGGGCCGTTACGGGATCGCCATTGGACCATTTTGTCTCTTTCAAATGAAAGCGATAGGACTTCATATCTTTAGAGACGCTATACTTTTCAGCAACCGCTGGCGCTGTCGTTCCATCTTTTTGGATACGCATAAGCCCTTCCATAAAAAGGCCTATTAAATTCGCATCATTAAGACTACGCACTTTTCTAGGATCGAGTGTCTGGGGCTCATCAACAATGTTGATATGAAGCACTTGCTTTTTCTTTTTGCAAGGACAGTTTGGATCTTGAGGATTTTTCCCGCTGCATCCTATAGTAAAGAGAAGGGGAAAGAGAAATAAGCATCGCATAGACAACCACCTTAAAAACGCTTGTGTCAACTGCAGGGCAAAACAGCTTTGCCGTGCGATCTGTATAAATTACTCACTCTTTTTTATAATTGCAATGGGAATATTTGGATTCACAACAACCAAAACACCGCTCTTTAATACGAGAGATCTCACCTCTCTTTTCAAGGCGCCGCTTGGGCTTGACTCACAATTTCTACTGCGCCCGCTAGAGACAATCCTCTTCCCAAAGAGCCTTCTTACTATCAAAGAGACGTTTGGGAATATCCTTGCAGTCGAGAGTGACGACTACCCCTCTTCCAAGCCTCTCTACGTTGATAGACGCTTTATCATAGAGACAGAGACGCCACGAAGATCTCTTCGCATGCTTCCAAAGGCATCTATTCTTAAAGAGCGTCTTATCTCCTATCCAAAGCTCCCCTACGTTTGGGGCGGTAATACGCGCTCTGGCATCCCCGAGATCTTCTCTTACTACCCCCCACAAAAATCTCTCTCTCCCTACGAGTGGCTCTCATGGCATTTTCGAGGGGTTGACTGTTCAGGGCTTCTCTACGATGTCTCAAATGGCACAACACCGCGTAACACAAAAGAGCTCTCCGAATTCGGTTACGAGGTAACCTCTCCAAAGCCTTTAGATATCATTGTTTGGCCAGGCCACGTTCTTATCTTCCTAGATAAGAATCATCTTATAGAATCTAAAGTAGGCGATGGGGTCACCTTCTCTAAAGCAAAGGATCGCTTAAAAGAGTTAGAAAAAATCCCCTATCAAATCAGACGTTGGGTCTAAAGATCTTTCGTAAAAATAGAGAGATACCGCTCTATTTGACGAGAGAGCTCTCCCGTTGGCTTCTCATCCATGCGCCTTCTCTTTTCATGCTTGCTATGTAGAAGAGCAAAAAAATCGCTAATGGGCAAAGTCTTTACGCCAAAAAGATGCGCCTTTCGGGACAATTCATTATCAGAGGTGATAAGAGTCGGCTTTTTCTTCACCTCATAAAACCTCTCAAGATACTCTAAAATATAGTCATCTGCCGATAAGTGAGAGGGCGCATAGACAATCTCTAAGGTACTACGCTGGCTACGGTGCGGATAGGAGAGTGCATGTTTGGGGTTATTATCAAAGACAAGGAGCGCAGAAAATCGGAGCATCTCCAAAGCCTCTGCTAAGAAGGAGACAAACTCCTCTCTTTTAGCTAAGAAGGGGAATTTTTCATGACACGAGCGAAAAAAAAGGTTGTAGCCGTCTATGACGAAGTGAGAAGCGATCTTTGTGCCTCAAAAATGGGAAGAAGTTTATCGAACGCCTTTCTACGATGAGAGATACGATTTTTAATATCTTCGCCAAGCTCTGCCATCGTGCGATTGTAGTCGTGCTTTAAAAAGAGAGGATCGTAGCCAAAGCCAGAGCCACCTCTAGCCTCTAAGATAAGCGTCCCTTCACAGACACCGAGCGCTGTCTTTAAAATCTTTTCAGGCGAGGCAAAAGAGAGAGCGCACTCATAGTAGCCCATCCGAGCCTCTTCTGATAAAAGCTTCAATTTAGCAACAAGCTTATCTCTGTTTTCTTTATCGGTTGCCTTATCACTTGCATAGCGCCTGCTAAAAATCCCTGGCTCTCCATTTAGCGCTGGCACAACTAAGCCCGAATCATCTGCTAAGGCGTACATTTTCAAAGTTGCAGCTGCGTGCATTGCCTTTATCTCGGCGTTTTCAAGAAATGTTTTACCATTCTCCTCGGGGGCTACATAATTCGGAAAGTCTTTCAGAGAGAAGAGTTCGACCCCTTCCAGCCGATCTTTTAAGATCGCCTTTAGTTCTAAAATTTTATGTAGGTTAGAGGTTGCGAGTACAAGTTGCATCGTTTCACAATATCACACCAATAAATGAACGGCAATGGTATAATGCGCAGCCAAATAATGGGAGCTGTGAGCGTATGAAAAGAGAGTGGAGCGCTATTCTAGGAGGGATTCTCCTTGTGGTTGGGACAACCGTTGGTGCCGGCATGCTCGGCCTTCCGATTAGCTCAGGCTTTACAGGCTTTTTTCCATCGCTTCTCCTCTTTGTGATCTCCTGGTTTTTTATGCTCTCCTCTGCTTTTTTCTTTATCGATGTCCACAGCACCATGGAAGGAGATACGAACCTTATCACTATGGCAGAGCGGACCCTTGGCTTTTCCGGAAGGGCTCTCTCTTGGATTGTCTACCTTCTCCTCCTCTACTCCCTTTTAGCCGCCTACATGGGCGCCTCTGCCCCCCTCTTTGTCTGGATTGCCAAAAGCCTGCAGATCAACCTGCCCCTCTCCTTTAGCAAATTTCTTTTACCGCTTCTCTTTGGCCCCTTTATCTACCTCGGCACAAGAGGGGTAGATTTACTCAATCGGGCTTTGATGGTCGGCCTTATTGCTTCTTACATCCTTCTAGCTTGCCTTCTACCGGAGCATGTCCAAAGAGAGCTTATCATGCGGACCTCTTGGAAACCTTTTATCTATGCAGCCCCTGTGGTAATGACCTCTTTTGGCTACCACATCATTATCCCGACCCTGGCCACCTACTTAAACCGCTCTAGAAAAGCACTTTTTCTGACAGTGACGATAGGAAGTGTTTTAGCGCTTTTGATCAATCTTCTCTGGCTCTTTCTTACCTTAGGAACGATCCCTTTAGAGGGAGAGGGCGGCCTTGCACAAGCCTGGCTCCAAGGTATCCCGGTCACAGGAAGCCTCTCTAAGATTATCGCCTCCCCCCTTCTACCGCTTGGAGCCACCCTCTTTGCCTTCTTTGCCATCCTCACCTCCTTTTTGGGGGTCTCCTTAAGCCTTGGCGACTTTTTAATCGACGGCCTTAAGATCAAAAAAAGCTGGAAAGGGCGGATCCTTGCCATTCTTTTATCTTTTATCCCCCCTCTTCTCTTTATCTTCTCCTACCAAAGAGGATTTTTGCTCGCCCTTGAGTATGCGGGCGCCTTTGTTGCGATCCTTTTAGTCTTTCTTCCAGCTGCTATGGCGTGGACCTTAACCGAAAAGCCCCTCTACCAAAAGCCTATCGGCCGCCTCTGGCTTTTAGCCACCATCGCCTTCTCCTTCTCAATTATTGTCGTAAATATTTTGAATCGCTGGGGATTTTTTGATACGCTCCTGCTTAAGATGGGAGGCTAGCCGTGTTTCAGTTGGAGACCCCTTTTTCCCCTAGAGGCGATCAGCCCCAGGCGATAGACAAGCTTGTCCATGGGCTACAAAATGGGAAGAAACGCCAGGTCCTCTTAGGAATTACCGGCTCTGGTAAAACCTTTACCATGGCCTGCGTCATTGAAAAGCACCAGCGCCCAACCCTCATTTTAGCTCACAATAAAACCCTGGCCGCCCAGCTCTACCAAGAATTTAAGCACTTTTTTCCTAAAAACGCTGTTGAATATTTTGTCTCCTACTACGACTACTACCAGCCAGAGGCGTACATCCCTCGGACTGACACCTACATTGAAAAGGACCTTGCCATCAATGATCGTATCGAGAGGATGCGCCTCTCTGCCACAAAATCGCTTCTAGAGCGCGAAGATGTGATCGTGATTGCCTCCGTCTCTTGCATATATGGCCTTGGCGCCCCTGAGTACTACGCTAAGATGGTAGCGGCTCTTGCTGTAGACAAGGAGATGAACCGCGATGACCTTCTCTTTCACTTTGTCCAGCTTCACTATAAGCGTAACGATATGGAGCTTGTCCGGAGCGCCTTTCGTGTGCGGGGTGATATTGTAGAGATTGTCCCAGGCTATGAGACCGAGATCGGTTATCGGATCGAATTCTTTGGTAACAAGATTGAGCGCCTCTCTGAGATTGACCCTCTTACAGGCAGAGTCCATCGCAGACTCGACCGTTTAAATATCTATCCCGCCTCACACTTTGTGACCCCCGATGATGTCCGCTTCCAAGCGATCCAATCGATAGAGGCTGAACTAGAAGAGCGCATCCAGTACTTCCAGGAGAATAATGGCCTTTTAGAGGAAGAACGCATCCGCCAGAGGACGAAGTATGACCTAGAGATGATCCGCGAGATCGGCTTCTGTAAGGGGATTGAAAACTACTCGCGCCACTTCTCTGAGCGCCTTCCTGGCGAGCCCCCGTCCTGCCTTATCGACTACTTTCCAAAGGACTACCTTCTTATCGTAGATGAGTCGCACCAGACAATCCCCCAAATCCACGCCATGTACGCAGGCGATAAATCACGCAAAGATACCCTCATTAGCTACGGCTTTAGACTCCCCTCCGCCTACGACAACCGCCCCCTCAAATTCGCAGAGTTCTACACCAAGATAGATAACGTAGTCTATGTCTCAGCAACCCCCGCAGCTTTTGAGCTACGCGAAGCAGATGGTGAATACGTCGAGCAAATCATCCGCCCGACAGGCCTCTTAGACCCTGTCGCCGAAGTGCGCAAGGGAGAGCTCCAAGTCGACGACTGTATCGCCGAGATCCAAAAAGAGAGGGAAAAAGGCGGCAAAATCCTTGTCACAACTCTTACCAAAAAACTTGCCGAAGACCTATCCTCCTACCTTAAAGAGGTTGGCGTCCGTGCCAAATACCTCCACTCCGATATCGATACCTTAGAGCGTATCCAAATTATCAAAGAGCTCCGCGAAGATAAGTTCGATGTCTTAGTCGGCATTAACCTCCTCCGCGAAGGGCTCGATATCCCTGAAGTCTCCCTCGTCGCCATCTTAGATGCCGATAAAGAGGGCTTCCTTCGCTCTGAAACAGCCCTTATCCAAACCTGCGGTCGAGCCGCCCGAAACGCCTCCGGCCGCGTTATCTTTTACGCCGATAAGATGACAAGCGCTCTCAAAGCCTGCCTTGCCACGACCACTCGCCGCCGCCAAATCCAAGAGGCGTACAACAAAGAGCACAACATCATCCCCACAACCGTTAAGAAAAAGGCCAACGAAAACCTCCTCGAAACCTTCGGCGTCGCTCCCGCCAAAAATGAAGAAGAAGAGGAAGCCGAAACACTACCCCCCAAAAAGGTCGCTAAAAAGATCAAAGAGCTCGAAATGCTCATGAAAAAAGCCGCCAAAGAGATGCGCTTTGAAGAAGCCGCCTCGCTCCGCGATGAGATGAAGCGCTATGTGGCGCTCCAGCTCCTAGAAGATGAACCTCTTTAGGATGAGCCGCTTTTTAGCTGGATTTTATAAGACGCGATTATATAAAAAAATAGGCCCCTAAAAAGGGGCCTAACGCTATCTTCTAATTGAACCTTAGGAAGTAGCTTAAAACTAACCCGTAACAACGCGCCAGAGATGTGCTATCCGGCCTGTTGGTTGATCTGCTAGAGCTGCATCACGCTCAGCTACTGCTGCATCACGCTCAGCTACTGCTGCATCACGCTCAGCTACTGCTGCATCACGCTCAACTACTACTGCATCACACTCAGCTACTGCTGCATCACGCTCAGCTACTACTGCATCACGCTCAGCTACTACTGCATCACGCTCAGCTACTACTGCACCTAGAGCTGCAACGGTCTCTTTCACTGCAAATTCTGCTGTACCGGCTCTTCTAGCTAATTGAGCTGCTTCATACATCTGGCCTAGCTCTTTTCTGGCAGCTTTGATTTGAAGCTTATGCTCTTTTTGCATCTGCTTGCTCTGACGAGAAATTTCCATCACAGCGCTCGCGGCTTTTGCTTCAGGAGAAGCCATTAAAACTGCTCTTGCTGCTTCTTCTTCTTTCATTAAAGAACCCATTGCAGATTTGCGTGCATTAAAAGCATCTTCGTCCTGTCTTTTTACTGTTACAACAGGCCTTCTTGACGCTCTTACTAGACTACTTACTTGCTCTGGACTCATATTTCCAAAAGGAAGAGCAACAATTGCATCGCGACGAGCTCCGATTCCTGCAACCAAACTATTTAAGGGAGCAAAAGGATTGGCACGGCGTGTAAATACTGCTCTTGCCAAGCAGATGATAAGTACAACCGGGGCTAATAAAGCCAAGGCAACTTTACTTCTATAGAAAGAACTAGGAGAAGCATCTGGAGAAACTCTAATGGACTCAACGAGACGGCCTTCCCAAGTTGTTTTTGCCGCTACTGGCGCAGCTACTGCAACAGCTACAGCTGTAACAGGTGTTGTTGGTGTTACTGGTGGTGTCATAAAACCTCTTATTTTTTTATTTTATTTGTTTGCGTAACTTGGTTCTTTTTACGATATAAATTATATATTCATAATTCACATAAAGTCAACGTTAAAACTTGATTATATGGTAATTAAAAAATGATTATTATTAATTAAAATAATAAGCACTTTGATTTGCGCTTTTTTACAATATTACCTAGACAAAATGCATGAGAGAAATTTGAATTTTTACAGATCATTTTTGGCGATAGAGCGAAGCTTTTGTGCATTAAAATTTTAAAACAAGATGCCCATGGAGAGAAGGAGTGGCACTTGGAGTCCTTCGGGGGCGGCAGAGAGCTTATCAGTGTAGTAGCGGACCATACGAAGGTCGAAGGCAAGGCCAAAAGAGCCCCCTATTTCAAGGCCTATGCCAATAAAATTTTGAAAGAGAAGGCGAGGTGAGAGGCTCCCTTGGAAGAGAAGGGCTGGCCCGAGGGTGCTCACCTCTATATAGGGATGTAAAAGAGGGAGGGAGATCGGCCAAAATTTTGAGGAGAGGAAGAGGCACGAGGTGTAGAGCTCTTTTTGCTGCTGGTTCCAGAGACCCACCGTTGCCCCTGCATGAAAAGAAGCGAAGGGGGCGCCACCTACTTGCTGCTCGTAGAAGAGCATATAGCCTTTATCGATAGCGGCCTCTTCCCCTTGCATAAACTTGGGGGTGTAGGGCGGGGTAAAGTTTATTTGCCCCTTCTCATAGAAGGAGAGAGAGAGCTTTCTTTGGGCGCTGTAAAGCGGCAGAAAGAAGATAGAGAGGCTTATAATGCCTATTAAACGAGTAAACACTCTTGTACCCTCCTATCGTGGCTCTCTTGTGGTAAGGATTTTTTTGAATATTGCTCTTTGAAGCCGATACCGATGGTATAGGCCTCTGGATGGTTTAAGAGAAATCTGTCGTAGCAGCCTTTGCCGTGACCAATTCTGGCGCCGGTTGGATCAAAGGCAAGCCCTGGGACTAAAATGCAATCTAGCTGGTGTCGTTCTATCTTTTGGCCCCCTTTTTTGGCCTCGTGGACGATAAGGGTATCGCCTCCTTCCCACTTTGCTAGAAAGAGGGTTTTGTGGGAAGCAATATAGCTATTTACTAAAGAGAGATCGATTTCGTAAGAGAAGCTCTCAAAGGAGAGGATGTGCGAGAAGGGGGCAATCTTTGGCTTTAGACTCTCTAAAAGAGCTTTACTTGCCTCCTCTCGCCTCTCTCTCGGAAGTGCCTTCAAGAGCTTTAGATAATGCTCTCGAAGCTCACTCTTCTGTAGGGATACCTTTTTGGTATGTGATTTTTCTAAGGAAATTGCCGTCTCCATCAAACAAGCTTGCGCGCCCACTACCATCAATAATACGCGAGGTAGGGCTCGTCTCACCACGTTTGAAATATTTACCTTGTTGTAACTTGTCGCTCTCATACTCTTCAACCAACATAAGAGAGCCGTCTGTATACCAGCTAAGGGCCATCCCCTGCTTTTTATTATGAGAGACCTCTTTTTCACTCTCAAGCACACCGCTTGGATACCATGTGCGGACAGTGCCGTGGATCTCATCGTCCTGCCACTGGATGTAAAGCATAGGCTGAGGCTCTTCACCCTTCACCTTATCGTAATAGCACCACTCCTCGCCCTCTTTTTGTCCATCATGGATATGGTAGAGACTCTCTACAGAGCCGTTATCACGATAAACCTTAATGGTTCCCTCTACAGAACCATTTCGTATCTCCTCTTCAAGGCGTAAAATCCCCTTCTCAAAAGAGGGCTTTACACCGTAACCTTGGGAGATTGTCTGGACGATATCTTCAGAGCCATCCCAATAGGTCGCAGAGAGAAGCTTACCATTTTTAAACTCCTCTTCTTTGCGAGGAGACTCCTTGCTTCCAGCAAAAAAGGCTCGCCCCTCTTTCACCCCTAAATGGTAGTTGGTCTCACCAAGAGGGTTCCCCTCTTTAGAAAAAAGACGAAGCGTCCCCTCTATCTTATCTTGCTGGTAAGGAATAATTTTAGCTAAGGTACCATTTGGATAGTAGTAGCGAGAGGGTCCCTCTAGCTCTCCTTTATTGTAAGTAATCTCTGCAAGTAGCCGTCCTTCCTCATCATAGACGAAGTTTTTGCTATCAAAGACAAAGGTTGCTTGCGCCTCTGGCGTGATATCGCCTATCCCCTCGATAACAACCGCTACCATCCGTAGATTGCCATTCTCATACCACTCCTTATAGACACCGTTAGCTCTTCCGCCGACAGTCTCTAAATATTGATAAACACCACCGTTTGGGTGATAAGTTGTCAGGCGCGACTCGTTTTTACCTTCGCTATTTTTTCTATAGACCCGGGTCACCTTTTCATACGGCTGTGGCTGTAGAAAGTCGTTTTTTTGTAACTGGCTAATTCTATCAGGACTGCTAATCGTCTCTTGAAAGCCATTTTTATCGATAAGATGGATCGTTGCAATCTCATCCCCCTGCTTCTTGTAGCTACAAGCTGTGAGAAGGATCATCGCTGTTAAAATAAAGGCTCTCTTACGCATGGGGCTCCCTTTGGACAATTTCAAAATCTACGAGAAAGACGGCTCCCCCCTCTTTAGGGGTAAGCGTAAATTTCTTAAAAAACAGCTCTGGACGTCTCTCTTCCGGTGTAAAGCAACCTATTTTCTTTCCCTCTACAAGGGCTAAAAGGTGTTGTAAATCTTCGTAGGAGATCTCGACTGGATGGAGAAGTCCCCATGTCATTTCGAGATAATCGCGCTCTGCTTTTTCTGTTAGCTTTACAAAGGAGAGGCTATTTTGCTCACTCTTTAAAAAGCTATGTCTCTTCTCAATAGGCGTGTACTCTGTATGCGTTTCGCTTAAGAGTCTCTCTAGAAGATCTGTATCTTTTTGTAAAAAGTAAAGCGGTTTTACATGATGCTCTAAGTATTCTGTATCAGAGCCTTTATAGTTTTGGAGAAAAAGAGCCTTTTTCTCCTCTCTTTTAGAAAAAGACTTCCCCTTCAACTCTAAAGTCACAAGAGAGGCTTTCATTGCCTCTCTATTTTGCCAGAGAGAAGCGGCATAGATCGTAAATAAAAAAATAAGCATGCCACTATAGAGAGCTCCTAAAAAGACCATCTTTTCACTCATAAGCCAATTAGGGCTCATAAGCTTTGTCTTTAGCTCTTTAATTTGCTCTTTTAAGAACATACGTTGCTTGGTAAGCATGGCCACCTTTTTTAATGAATGTAAAGCTCTCTATCTCCTTAGAGGCGGAGAATTTTTTAAGAGTCTCGTTTGCCACCTCTTCTGTCGGAGCAGAAAAAGTGATCAGCAAAAGCGGCTTCTCCTCCATAGTAAAGGCAAGCTCTTGAAGAGAGACCGTCTCTCCAAAAGCTTTAAGGGCCTTTGGAAGGGTTGGATAAAGGGAGAAGGGGTCTATCAAGTTTTCATCACGCGGCACTTTTGCCTCTGTTTTTAAGAAGCGGTCTATCGCCGTTTTATAGCCTTTAGCCGATAAGAAAACCCCCTCCACTTCAGGATAGTTACTCTTTTTTTCGCCTTGGACCAGAGCTTTTTCATAGAAATTGCCTCGAAGGGACCTATTTTCTTTTGCAAAGTAAAGAGTTGTCGCAAGGATAGCTAACCCAAAGGAGCAGATAGATGTAAGATAAAACTTTTTAAGTTTATGTTTGCTCGTAGAGACCGATTTTTCTGCAGCAAAAACCCCTTGCCGAAACTGTACACTTTCATCTCCCTCACCAGCCTGCAAAGCAAGCCCTATTTCGATTGCGTAAGAGAGGAGCTTTTCATTCTCATAGGTTAAATGCGGGGTTGGAGAGACTCTTTTTAACGGCATCTCTCTTTGGCTTGCAACCAAAAAGGCGCCGATATGGGGATGTCCGGTAAATAGAATATCGATCGGCTCTCCTACTTCTTTTTGGCGCTTGATCGCCATAAGGGTGCGATAAACCTCTTTCCTTATTAAAGAGATCAGCATCACGAGCGGAGTCTCCTCGCCCTGCTCTCGCTCCATCTCCTCTTCTAAAAAAAGTGCCTCATCCTCAGGTAGCTCCTCATATTCGGTTAAAATCGCCTCTCTTAGAGTTGTAACCCCTGAAGCCAACGTATACTGCTTCTCGATCTCCCCTTTTTCTAGATAGACAATATGGATCTTTTCAAGGCCGACATGAAAGAGAATCTCCTTTTCACTTTTGCTTCCAAAGCGCCTTGCGAAACTTTTAAGTGCTAAGGGAACGGAAAAGACGCTGTCGGGATCAAGTCCAAAAGATTGCATCTTCTCAACGTGACCCTCTAAAGATTCATTTAGGAAGCTATAGAGCGTGATTTTGGTGCCCGTTTTGCCAACCTTTATAACAGGGAAAGTTGTTCCATACTCCTCCTCAAAAGGCAAGACCCCCTCTAACTGGAAAGGAAGCGCTTTAGCAAGAAGGGCCCTCTTCTTTATGGGAAGCTCTAGCTTACGGAGAAAAACTTCCTCTCCTAAAAGAGCTGATACAAGGGTCACACTCTCTAAAGAGCCGGTTTTTTTGATAAATATTTTTTTAAATTCCTCAAGAGAGGCTGGATCTTCACTGCAAGCTTCTATTGCCTCTATAACGAGCCTTTTGCCCTTGCATTGTATGAGAGCCCCTTTAAGTAGCTCACCGTCGGTATGAAGTCCAAGTATATACATGAATAGTAACTATACTCCTTCCACTTTAAAGTTGTATAAATTTCTGCCTCAGCATCCTAGATTTTAAAGTCATCTGTATCGCTAAACTTTTTAAGTTTAGCCACTTCGATGACACTCTTCTACTTTAAACTCTGGGCGCTACGCTTGAAATTTATACAACTTTCAAGCGGGCAGAGTATCTATATCATGACGGAAAAGATTTCTACGGTTAAAATAGATAGGGAAAAGGAGGTCCTTTTGGAAGCAAAACAGATTATACATCTCTTATTTAGTAGCTACGCCTTTCTTATATTAATAAGAATTGTGCTCTCCTACTTCCCATCGCTCCACCGCTACAGAGTCTTTCGGATGGTCTTTTTCTATACCAACCCCTATTTAAACCTATTTCAAAGACTTATCCCTCCGATAGGTGGGGTTTTAGACTTAAGCCCTATGGCGGCGCTTTTAAGCTTAAGACTCGGCGAAGCTTTGGCACTTAAAATTTTATGAATACACCTCTTAAAAAGCCTAAAGATTTTTTAAAGCCCCTCACTTTAGGCACTCTTTCTCTACCCATTAATATTGCTTATGCCCCTTTGGCAGGCTGCTCCGACTACCCTTTCCGCAAGATGTCAAATATCTACCGCCCCGCTCTTTTTTTCTGTGAGATGGTCAAGATCGATGCCTTAGTGCGTAATGATAAAAACACCTTCCGTATGCTCGACTACTCTCACGATATGCACCCCCTCGGAGCGCAGCTTTGCGGCAGTAATCCTAAAATCGTCGGAAAAGCTGCAAAAATCATTGAGGAGCTTGGCTTCGATGTTGTCGATCTCAACTGCGGCTGTCCCGTAGATAAAGTGACAAAAGATGGTAGCGGCTCAGGTCTTCTTAAAACGCTCCCGCTTATAGGCGAGCTTCTCTCTAATATAAAAGCAGCTGTTAAAATTCCGATCACGGTAAAAATTCGTGTTGGCTGGGATGCAGAGCACATCGTAGCAGATCAAGTGACACGTATTGCAGAAGAGGCCGGAGCCTCAGCCATTTTTATCCACGGTAGAACGCGTGAGCAAGCTTATAGAGGCGAAGTCGATTACTCTCCTATTCGACAAGCCGTCCAAGCTAAAAAAAATATCCTTGTCTTTGGCAATGGCGATATCTTCGATAGTGAAAGCGCCTACCGTATGTTTACGGAGACTGGCGCTGATGGCATTCTTGTAGCGCGCGGAACTATGGGCGCTCCTTGGATCTATGAGCACATTTTTCGCTCTTTTCAAGAAGAGACGACTCCGCCCTTAGACCCTCTCCTTTTACGAGAGACCTTTCTAACGCATCTTAGCTTTATTAAAGAGTATCAAAACAAAGAGCGTGCTCAGATCGATCTTCGCAAGATCGGCTCGTGGTACCTTCGTGATAAGCCTGAGACAAAAAGTTTACGTGAGCAATTAGGAAGACTCAGATCTCTTGAAGAGATGGAAGAGCTTCTTCACGCTTCCCTCTGTCTATAGAGTAGCCTATTTCCATATCTATTGTTCTATTAGTAAAATTTTTTCGATTTTAGAAAAGAAAAAGAGCGCCTTTTGGGGGCGCTCTTACTGTCAAACAGTTTTAGATGAGGAGAGATTAGAAATCCCACTTCATTTCTAAGACAAGACCGATGATTCCGAGCACGTCTGTATCTCTTTCCAAGAATTTTGGATCGAAAACAGCTGTTGTTGGGCCTGTTCCAAGCGCTTGGCTAAGAACATCGATGTGTTGGTACTGGTTCCAGTAGCAAGCAGCATCAACGCCAAGGCGGAATGTAATGTGCTGAGAGTTGTTGAAGCAGCTGCGATCCCACTGTACACCTGCCATCATACGCATAGCTGGTGTAACAACTGTTGGAGAAGAGCTAGCAGAAGTGCTTAGAGCTTCTGGGTCACTTACGTTCCATACATTATCTTTCACAGTGCTCTTTCCGAAGAGAAGGGCCACGTTGTTGTCAAAGAAAAGACCAGCATCTTCTAAGAAACTCCAAACAGAGTTGAAACCTAAAGCTGGTCCCATACCCCAGAAGTCACTTGAAATTTTACGTTTTATATCTGATGGAGAGCCACCATTGTTATTTTCTGTATCAAAACGAACTGAATGTTTGTAGTTAATCCAAGATGATTTTAAACCAATATGCGGCTCTAAAGAGACGCAATTGCTGATAAATGTAGCGCGGTTTAGATCGATATCTAAGTTGAAATAATTAACAGCAAGATGCGTGCTAACTCTTTCAAAGGTAGTTTCGTTACCGCCGTTAAAACCCATACCTGTTTCCCAGATATTCACAGGAACAATGGCTTGGTTCCAACCAGCTGTTGAACTTTTTGAAGCTGTCGAACGTAACCAGTCGAATCTGCCTTTTACGAACCAATCATCGTGTGAAAAGTAGTAGCCAGCAGCAAGAGTCACACCCCAATCAAGTTTAAAGTGTGGCTTTAGCGGTATGCCGTTTCTTGCAAGCGTATTGTAAGTGCCTGACCCAGTAGATGTGTAGGCAACCTGTGTTCCTGTCACTTTAAATTGCTCAAGGAGAACACCTACATCAAACATAAGGTTGTTGCAATTAACATCTACATAACTTGCGCAAAGTACAGGGCAACCTTTTGGTAATACGTTGCATCCTGGATTGCAATGGTCTTTATCTTGTTTTTTATCGGCATACGCACTACTTAACATTACACCTGCTAAGAGAAGCGGTATTGCGCTACTTTTCTTGGTGATCATTTTTACCTCATGTTGGGTTAGTTAATAAATCATTTTCTAAATTTGTCTATAAATAAGCAAACGTTTTTTTGCAAAATGTATTATTTTTTACGAGTTAGATCTCGGGATTTTTTTGTTCTCTTTGAGAATCTAGAACTTAAGAATGCAAAGATTTTTGCGCATAAAGAGCAGCGCCGTTTATCACCGTATTCTCTTCTAATACAACGGCTACCGGCACATCTTTTAGTAGATCAGAAAATCTTCCCTTCGCTAAAAAGCCAGAAAGAAAATTATCTTTTTTTAAAGCAGATAAAATTTTTGGCGGAATGCCTCCACCTAAAAAAACACCGGAAAGAGCCATCGCTTTTAAAGCTAAATTTCCTGCCTCTTTGCCCAGAATAGAGGTAAATAAAGAGAGAACCTCTTGGCATAAAAAACAGCTCCCTTCGATCCCAAACTTTGTGATCACTTTCGAGGGATCTTCTTTTTTCATGGTCTCTTCTACTTCTTTTTTGGGAGAAAACCCCTCAACCTCTACCAGAAATTGATAAAGAAGCATAAACCCTGGACCTGAAAGAATTCTCTCTATAGATACATGCGAGAATTTTTTTTGAAGAAACTGAAAAAGCCGAAACTCTCTTTCATTAGTCGCCGGAAAGTCTGTATGGCCCCCCTCCGTTGCGCTAGGAAGATACTCCTTCCCATCAAAAAAAAGGAGAGCCTCTCCAAGACCAGTGCCTGGAGAAATAAGAACCTTATTTTCATACAAAACAGTTTTACCTCTTTGCAAGAGGCAGTAGTCGCGGGGGCCTAGCACAGAAAGGCCGTAGGCGCTCGCCTTTAAGTCATTAATTAAGAAGACGCTTTTAAAACCAAAGGTCTCCTTAAAGAGGTCGGCATCGATAACCCAAGCAAGGTTTGTAAGGGTTACGCTTCTTTTGGAAATAGGGGCTGCAACAGCAAGACAAGCGACATCTACCTCCTCTTTACCTAAAAAAAGATGGCCCATCTGAAATAAGTTTTCGAAATCAGAATTTAGAAATCTCTCTTTTCTTACAAGCGTAAGCTTTTTACCCTCTTCTTGATAAAGAGCAAAAACAGTCTTAGTACCACCGACATCACAGCACAAATATCTCATATACCAAAGTCAATGCAAACCTTGGCATTTTGGCAAGAATAATACCTCTTCCACTTTGGGAGGGATGAAATCGTTGCTAAAATAACCTCTTATAAGACAGAGGATGAACTCTTTCCGCGATCAATCTTAAGATTTCGTTGAAGCGAAAAACCCTCTATCGAGCGCCTTTAAGTAGGTCCTTCCCCTGAAAATATGGCTTTATTTTTGTCTACCACTGGATTATGATTTCAACTTAACTATGTCGTAGGAGAAATGCAGTATGTCCCAGTCACAACAAGACCTTGGAAAAAAGAAAGCCCTAGAATTAGCCTTGGCTCACATTGAGAAGCAGTTTGGTGAAGGATCGATCATGTCCTTAGGAAAACACTCTAGCTCTCGCGTTATTCAGGTGATCCCCACAGGTGCTATTACATTAGATCAAGCGATCGGTATCGGCGGTGTACCAAGAGGTCGTGTTGTTGAAATTTTTGGCCCAGAGTCTTCTGGTAAGTCTACTCTCGCACAACACATCGTTGCGAACTGTCAAAAAAATGGTGGTGTAGCAGCTTATATTGATGCTGAGCACGCTCTAGACCCTTCTTATGCGGCAAAAATCGGCGTTAATCTTGACGATTTACTTATCTCTCAGCCTGACAGCGGTGAAGAGGCTTTAAATATTGCAGAGATGCTCGCAAGATCAAATGCCGTCGATGTTATTATAGTGGACTCCGTTGCAGCCCTTGTACCAAAAAACGAGCTCGAAGGTGAAATTGGTGATTCGCATGTAGGCCTACAAGCCCGCCTTATGTCACAAGCTCTTAGAAAGTTAACCTCTACGCTATCAAAATCCAACACCTGCGCTGTCTTTATCAACCAGATCCGCGAAAAAGTCGGTATCATGTTTGGTAATCCTGAAACAACGACAGGTGGTAGAGCTTTAAAATTTTACGCCTCTCTTCGCCTCGACATTCGCCGCATCGGTGGTATTAAAGTGGGAGAGCAAGACGATACCGGTAACCGCGTCCGGGTAAAAGTTGTAAAAAACAAAATGGCGCCCCCCTTTAGAACTGCCGAATTTGACATTCTGTTTGATGAAGGGATCTCTAGAGCCGGCTCTATCTTAGACCTTGCCGTAGATCTAAATATCGTCGAGAAGAAGGGTGCTTGGCTTAATTATAAAGCTCTTCGCTTCCAAGGACGAGAAACTGCGCGAACAGAGCTTAAGCAGAACCCAGTTCTTTTAGAAGAGCTAGAAGGGGTTATTCTTAAGAAGTTGAAAGAAAATAAAGATACGGTGCAGAAGCCGAAAGCTCCGGAAGCAGAAGAAGCTCTCGCAAAGAAATAGCGCTACATAAAACTAAGAAAGAGTGAGGGGTTTTCAGAGATTAAATATAGCAATCTCTAAAAACCCCTCTTTAATTTTAAGCCCTTTCCCCTTTTGGCAACGCTAGCCTAAGACTTATACATAAAAAAGCAACCAGCACAATCAAGTAAGAGAGCGAAGCCGATCACCAATCTCTTTAAAGGCGGGAGTTAAAAGGTTGAGCTCCTTGAGAAGCCCTAAAAAGGCATTTACTTCCGTATTAAGACGAGAGAACGCCTCCTCTTTGCCAAGCGTGATAGCAAAGTTTGCTGCACTCTCCCTCTTCTTGTCTTGCCCAAAATCCAAGAGATCGTCACGAATTTGAAAGGCCATACCAAAATGCTTAGCAAGTCTCTTTACGGCCTCTAATTTACTAAATTCGCCCCCTCCAAAGAGCCAGCCTAATATAAAGGCTCCCTCAAACAGAACAATTGTTTTAAGATAGATCACCTCTTCTAACTCTAAGAGGGTCGAACTACTGCGCTCTAAGTCATAAAATTGGCCTAAGACAGCGCCTCGTATACCACAAGAGTTGCTGGCAGAGGCAAGGGCAATCGTTGTGGCCTCAAAGGCCTGCTCCTTAAGGTGGGTAGTTCGCATGAGGGCGCCATTTTTTTCAATTTGCAAAAACCCCTCAGAGATAAGAGCGTAGCTTGCTAAAAGGGCAACTCTCTCTCCGTATAGCTTGTGTAAAGAGGGCTTATCTCGCCGAAAGTCATCGTTGTCCATGCAAGGAAGGTCATCTGCTATAAGGGATGCCGTGTGAAAATATTCGGAGGCAAGGGCAGCAGGCATAACAGGCATTCTTTGGCCGAGCGCATCAGAGACTAGATGTACTAAAATCGGCCGAATGCGCTTTCCCTCTGAAAGAAGAGCAGCCGAAATGGCCTCTCCTAAAAGAGTGTCGCCTGAGAATGCGCCTTGAAGCGCCTCTTCTACTTCATCTTTAAATTCGAGTAACGTTTTCATTAGGCCCTACAACGCCTCGTACCTCTTTACACGGGAGAATTAAGCTCTCTGGAAAAACTATAGTGCCAGGATTTAGCACAGCATTACACCCGATTTGCGAGCGATTTCCAATAATAGCCCCCATTTTTTTAAGGTGCGTCTCGTATTTTACACCTAAGTAGAAAAAAGTAATAGCCTTAGCATCGAGTCGTAAATTGGCGCACTTAGCGCCAGCTCCCAAGTTCACACCTTCGCCTATAATAGAGTCTCCGATGTAATTAAAGTGCGGCAATTTAGCTCTTGGCAAAACAATGCTTCGAACAACCTCTGAACTATGACCGATTAGAGCTTCATCTCCTATGATAGAGCCAGCTCTTATATAGCTGTGGGAACGGAGGGTAACTCCCCTTCCAATCCAACAGGGCCCCTCGATAACCGTGAAAGGCTCTATCTCACAATCCTCTCCAATCGAAACAGACTCTTCGTTTTTGATGTGACAAAGAGAGGCTCTGCTCTCTATCTTAAAAGAGAGCTTCTTGAAGAAGTCGTTTAAACGAGGTAAAGCTTGCCAAGCGTAGTCGAGATTCTTAAAGAGAGAGTCTCTTAAGAAAGGGATTGTTTCAAAAAAGGCATCAATAGCAAAGGGATTTTCGTGCATCTTGTGAACATTATCCACAAAGTTCTTCTTAAGAATATACTCTTTTTATGTTTTCTTCTTCTTCAGGGGGTGTGGGATTGTTTAAAACTCCTCCCCAAGAAAAGAGCGGCTTGGAAAAAAATCGGTTTTTCTTTGTTGATGATTTGTCTATGGCCTGTGCAAAAAGGGGAAGTTTTCTACAGAGCTGACAAAAGAGAGGTATTGTTTACAGGTTATAAACAGGTTTTCCGGAAAAATTTAGAGCTGTTTTAGATATTACGAACGGGGGGGGGAGAATAAAAAAAATTCAGGGTGAGAGGATTTGAACCTCCGGCCTCAAGCCCCCCAGACTTGCACGCTAACCAGACTGCGCCACACCCTGATAACCAGTTAAACTGGAAGTATTCTAGATAGAAACTCCTAAAAATGGTAAAGTTCCCCTCATGTTAAAGTCAACAGATTTAAACCAAGAAGCCCTTCCCGGCCTAGCGCTAGAAAAGAGATGGCGAGAGATTTTACAAGAAGAGATAGAAAAGCCTTACGTAGCTGATTTAAAAAAATTCCTAAAAGAAGATCTTAAGGCGGGCTACACAGTCTACCCTCCGCTTGCAAAGGTTTTTCAAGCCTTTCTTTACACCCCATACGATGAGGTGAAGGTTGTTGTTATGGGGCAAGATCCCTATCATGGTGCCGGTCAAGCCCACGGCCTCTCTTTTAGCGTAGAAAACGGTATTGCCCTTCCACCCTCCTTAAAAAATATTATAAAAGAGCTTATGGACGATGTTCATATAGAGCGGCCAAAAACAGGCTGCCTTATTAACTGGGCAAAACAGGGGGTTCTTCTATTGAATGCCACTTTAACTGTAAGAGAGGGTGAGGCTAATTCTCATAAAGGTAGAGGATGGGAGCGCTTTACCGATGCGGTAATAGAGAAGCTTTGTGAAAGAGAAGATCCTATGGTTTTTCTTTTGTGGGGGCGCTCTGCGCAAGAGAAGTGCGAGAGAATTTTAAGCCAAAAAACACACCCTCATGTTGTTCTTAAAGCGGCACACCCCTCTCCCTTCTCTGTAACTGGATTTTTAGGTTGTCACCACTTTTCTAAGGCCAATAGCGCACTTAGGTCTTTTGGTAAAGAAGAGATAGATTGGAGGATTGTATAAAGAAACGGCGCGCTCTTCTCTCTGTTTTTATTACTTTTGCAGTCTCTGCCTTAAGCGCTAGCATTATCTTTCCCATACTCGCACCTCTCTTTTTAAATCCGGCAAATACCCTTATCCAGAGAGAGATTCCCGATACCATGCTCTCGATTTTCTTTGGATTCTTCCTTGGCGCCTTCCCTCTTGCACAATTTATTTTTGCTCCTATCCTCGGTGAGTATGCCGATAGTAGAGGACGACGGCGCATTTTTTTGATAACGCTTATCGTAGAGGTCGTGGGTTACGCCCTTTGCGGTTTTGCAATCCAAGAGCGCCACCTCTCTCTTCTTTTTATTGGCCGGTTTTTAACAGGTTTTGCCGCGGGTAATATGTCAGTTTGTCTTGCAACTCTTGCAGATTTAAGCAAAAACGAGAAGACTAGGACTCACTACTTTGGTCTTGGTGCGGCCGTTGCTGGCACGATGTTTGTTTTAGGCCCTTTTTTAGGCGGAAAGCTCTCTGATCACAGCTTATATAAGCATTTTTCTCTCGCCTTTCCTATGTGGGTCGGCGCTTTTTTAGCCTTTTGCAACCTTGTCTTCGTCTTCTTTTTCTTTAAAGAGACCTTACAAGAGCGGCACAAGAAACCACTCGATCCAATCTCCTCACTCCATAACATTCAAAAGGCTTTTAGCAATAAACAAATACAAGGACTCTATCTTCTCTACTTTTTCTTTCTTTTGGGGTGGAATATGCTGTATCAATTTTTACCAGCACTCATGGTAGAGAAGTTTCATGCGTCGAGCGCAAAAATTGGCAATTTAACTGCCCTTATGGGGCTTATCTGGATCGTAGGCTCCCTTAGTCTTGTTTTTTTAAAACACACCTATATTTCTAAAAAGAAGGTGGCTCTCGCCTCTCTTTTGATTTTTGCTATAGCAACACTCCTTTTACCCTTTCCAGAGAGACTCTTGTTTTTTACTCTCTCCTCTGGCGTTGCTGTTTTTTGTGCAGGCGTGCTTTGGCCTCTCTTTACCCAGGCGATCTCTAAAAATGCTGCCCCAGAGATGCAGGGCAAGATGCTTGGCCTTAGCCAATCTGTCCAATCGCTCTCTATGGCGCTAGCCCCCTTTCTTGGTGGCTTTATTCTACAGGCGCACAATAAAGTTCCCTTTATTGTAGCTGCGGGCTCAGGCCTTGTAGCTCTAATCCTTCTTCGAAAAAACCATGAGAAATTGTTTTAATCTCCTCTAAGAACAGAGAGAAGGTTTTTTTAAAAAAAAGATAGTGCGAGAGGCTTGTTATGGTTCTTGTATAGGAAACTTTAGAATCATCCCAAGAGAGGTAGGATGCATAGTCGAATAGGAATAGTTTGTTTCTAGATAAAAGAAGAGCCTTTAAAAAAGAGGGGAGCTCTGCCTCTAAAAGGTATGTTTTATTTTTACTGTTGAATGAGATAGAAAAGGCGATGTTTTCGTAAAAAAACTTATGGACCCCTCCCTCGCTAACCCCATGAATAATATCTAGAAATATTTTATACATGTTGTATATTATACAGACCTTCTTTTTAATTTTGCGAATAAAAACGTAATTAAATTATGTTCTTTTGTTTATTTAAAACTCATTTATAACAAAACAATTTAATTATAAAATAGTTTTATTTTATGGACGGGATTACAGGAGGGGCAGCCCCCTTAGTTGCAAGAGAAGAGGTGGGGTCAAGCCTTATGCCTTCAAGACGTCGAACTGTGAAGGAAATTGAAAGCGATACGCGCACTTTTGAGGCGTTTTTCTCTTCTACAGATTGGGCTTCCGTAGAAGAGCGCTTTCGTACCGATGGTATATTAGGCATATATAGAGATGCACAATTTGCGATGGGTCGCAAACATTGGGCGAGTGCGGCAAAGTTGTTAGCAATCGGTGTTAGGGAGGGGGATCTTAGAGCGGCAGCAAGCTTAACGAAGCTTTCAAGAGAATCAAAAGCTAGTAAATATGCGTCTTCCCTCTTTTTGGCTTGGGGCTATCAAAGGCGATTAGAGTCTCTTCCTCTTACAGAGGAGGAAAAATATACCCTTCTAACAGAAATTTTATATCTCTACAAAAAAGTTACTATGTATCAATCAGGACATAGAGCATGGGAGATGCCTACCATGAAAGCTATTGCAACGATTGGCTCAAAAAATATTATAGAGAAAGCCCTTATATCTGGTCAGATTTCCCGTCTAGAGGTCGGGCTAGAAGAGCGAAGAACCCTTTGCATTGGAGGTGGTTTTTTACAAGACCTCCCGACGGAAGCAGAGGATCTTGTAAATCGGATGTTACCGAGGCAACCCTCCCGTGCAAATAGAAATGGGATTGCTTATAGAGAACGTTTAAGAGCCGTTTTTGCAAAATGTTTTTCGATTTTAAGGCCTCCCCCTGTAGAGATTCCTCCTATGGTAGTGCCGTTAGAAGAAGAAAAAAAAGAAGAAGATGTTGCTGTTGATGAGGTTGATTCCCAAGTAGGACAATCAGGAAGAATATCTCCAGACTTCTTTGCGCGATGGCAAGCACAGTTATGGTTAGAGCGGGGAGAGGTTAGAAGTTCTCTTTTTCCGCCTGGCCTTACTAGTCCTTCTTCTCCTTTTGGGGATTCTTTTCCGATGGCCGAATAATACGATTTGAAATTTCTGTAACTTTCTTACGAAAACCTGCTACCATTGTTTCAAATGAAGGAAGGTCGAAGATGTGGCAAGGAATGATACCAGCGCTTATAACGCCGTTTTTAGAAGGGGGAGAGAAGATAGATGAGAGATCCTTTGAGGCGCTTCTTCTTTCGGTTTTAGAGGGCGGTGCAGCAGGTGTTGTGGTTGGGGGGACTACAGGAGAGAGCCCAACCCTTAGAGAGGAGGAGTTAGAGCTTCTCACAAAGATGGCGCTAAGAGTTCTTGGCAAAAAAATTCCTGTTATTGTCGGCACAGGTACAAACGCTACACAAAAAACAGTTCTTCTCACAAAAAAAGCAAGGGATCTTGGCGCTGCTGCTGCTTTAGTTATCGTTCCTTATTACAATAAGCCAACAAGCCTTGGTGTGATTAAGCACTTTGAGGCGCTACAAGAGGTGAAGATGCCTACCATTCTTTACCACCACCCCGGTAGGACCGGCATTACTCTTGATTTAGAGACGATCTCTACCATCACACAGTTTGATCACGTTGTGGGTCTAAAAGATTGCAGTAAGAATTTCCCTCTATTAAGAACTCTAGTAGAACAAAATCGCTCTCTTTCTATCTTTAGCGGGGATGATGAAACTGTTTTAGAGACCCTTGCGATCGGGGGGCGAGGGGTTATCTCTGTTATAGGTAATCTTATTCCAAGAGAGTGGAGTGACGTTGTAAAACTCGCTTTACAAGGAGATGCGAAAGAGGCTAAGGAGCTTTTTTTAAAGCTTTTACCCCTTATCCAAGCGGTTAATTTGGATGTAAATCCGCAAGGAATAAAGTGCGCTTTAGCTTTACAGGGAATGTGTCAAAACGTTTTACGACTTCCGATGGTAGAAGCAAATAATACAACCAGACTTGCGATAGAAGAGAGTCTTCTTACGCTACTTAACATAGCTTCTCTCTAGGAGAGAAGCTATATATTAATTGTAATTACACAGAAGTAAGCTCTTGTTCCATCACTTTTTGATCTATCCCAGAGGCTTGGTAGTGCACAACAACAGCTTCCTCTTGCGGCGCTTTCTTATCTTCTGGCTTGTCTACGATAAGAATGTAATTTCTTGGCAGGCGCTTAATCTCTACGATTGTAGGGTAGTGAAGCACAACTTTCTTTAAAGCAACTTGATCGAATACAAGTTCATTGCCTTTGCGCGCTAAAAGGCGCTCACATTCACGATTCCACAGTTGGAGTAATTTTTTTGCAGAGGCTGTGTTATTGATAAAAAATGTGGCTGTTAGCATTTTTGCTTTGTCTTCTACAGGCACATGATCGTTAATCCGTAGAGCAACATCTGCATGACAATCTTCAAGAAGCGTTGGTCTTTGCATAAAGACGCTATCAGCATCTGTCCATATAAGAGGGCGCTTATGTTCTTCTAGCTTTTCTAAAAGAAATTCCGGCTTATAGCAGCAGTTTGCGCTCCATGAACCTTTATTCGGAGCGGCTACCACCTCATGCTCTAAGTCTAATTTCTTTAAAGAAGCTATGAGATCGCCTGCTTCTTTTTCATAAAGAGTGTCCTTTGTGTAAAAACTAACTATAAGCGGTTTCTTATCCAATTTTTTACCTCTCCTTCAAAAATCATAAATAGGAAAATATACAGAAAAAAGTTTCTATGCTCAAGTAAATTTATTAGAATAATACTGATCCGGAGAATTAACGCCACAAAGGCGAGTTGGATAATGCGACAAAATTGAAAGATCGTTTCGAAGCTCATATTAGTGAATATGAGTGAGAAAGGATCTTTCAATTTTGGCGTGTTAGACGATATGCCTTTGTGGCGTTAATTCTCCGGATCGGTATAAGGTTGAAAGAGATTTATTTGAGTAACACTTGTAGCTTAAGAGCCAAGCTGAGAAGATTTTTCTTCTCTTTAGAAGAGAGATCTGTATCTTTACAAAGCGAGATTGCTTTGTTTAAGAGAGAGGCGATAGAGGCCTCTTTATTTTGCGCTCGTGCATCTTTTTGCGACAAAGGAAAGGTAGAGCGTATCTTTTGTAGAATAATCTCTTTAGGTTCTTGATAAGAAGACTCTACTATAGCCCGTTTACTTGAGAGTTCTCCAGAGCGAGCCGCTAGTGTGTAGACTGCCTGTTTAGGCATCTGTGAGACTTTTTCGCGCAGAGACTGTGTGAGCGATTGGTAAAACTCATAATACTGGAGAAAGTTATAAGGCGTTTGCCTATTTTTATAGGTCTCTAAAAGCCATGCTGTAAAAGCGCCCTCTTTATATTTTTTAAGAAGGGTCTGGGCTTTTTTAATCCGCTCTCCATGTAAAAGGATCGCTTGGGTATCGATCGCCTTCACCTCTTCTGTGATTCGCTTTAATGAGGCAAGATCTTCATCGATGGAATCTTCATCTTTATGGTTATGGAGAAGAATTTCGTAGAGAGCGCTCTCCTCTTTAGCATCAAGAGGGATGAGGCCAAAGCTACGTAAAAGCGGGGGAGAGGCTATCTCTTTTCTGTCGGCTAACGTCTCGACGTGTGTCTGGTTCTTTTTTTGAAGGCGCTCTGTAAGAAACGAGTCTAGATCTTTCATGCACTTTTGAGCATACCTTTTTTGTAGCCAAATGTAAAACAGTTTTACAGATGGCTAAAAGAACGAGTGCAAGGAGCGCGAAGTATACTCATCGATCGTCTTCGCAAGGAACGCTTCGAGGGTCATCTCGCCATGTAAAACGTTGTCCCGTGAGCGGAGAGTGACCGTTTTGTTTTCACATTCACGATCGCCAATCGTAAGCATATAGCTTGCCTGCTCTGTTTGCGCGGTACGAACTTTCTTGCTAACGGACTCTTGTGAGCTATCGAGATAGCAAGGGATGCCCGTTTTAGCGATCTCTTTTTCCAATTCTTGTGCGTATGGAATATGGCGATCAGCGACCGTTAAAATGCGGATAGCTTGCGGGTTTAGCCATAGCGGGAACTTGCCAGCAAAGTGTTCAATCAAGATCGCTAAAAATCTCTCAACAGAGCCGTAAAGCGCTCTATGGATCATGATAGGACGCTTTAAGGCGCCATCAGAGTCTGTATACTCTAAAGCAAATCTCTCTGGTAGAGACATGTCTAATTGGATAGTACCACACTGCCAAGATCTACCAAGGGCGTCTTGGACATGAAGATCGATTTTTGGCCCGTAAAAAGCGCCATCGCCTTCGTTGATTTGGTAGCCAGCGCCCCATTCGTCAAGAGCGTCTTGCAAGCCTTTGGTTGTATACTCCCAATCGCTATCTGTTCCGATGTGTTTTACAGGTTTAGTTGATAGCTCAATGCGGTATTGTAGGCCAAAGGTCTTATAAATCGTATCTACGAGTCTTAAGACATCGAGAATCTCTTTTTTAATGTCAGAGGGCTTCATGAAAATATGCGCATCATCTTGGTGAAAGCAGCGGACGCGTAAAAGACCGGAAAGAGAGCCTGAGTGCTCATGTCTATGGACATAGCCAATCTCAGCAACGCGCAGCGGTAATTCTCTATAGCTGTGAGTTGTTGATTTAAAGTAGAGCATACAGCCAGGGCAATTCATTGGTTTGATAGCGTAGGTACGATCATCGATCTCACTTACGTACATGTTTTGGCGGTAGTTTTCCCAGTGGCCAGACTGCTCCCACATTTTCTTATCAACAAGAGCGGGGGTCTTAATTTCAATGTAAGAGGCTTTGTGGTGAAGCTCTCGCCAAAAAGCAAGGAGCTGATTCCAGAGGACCATCCCGTTTGGTAAGATAAAGGGCATACCAGGGGCCACATCAAAAAAAGTGAAGAGCTGCATCTTGCTGCCAAGAACGCGATGGTCTCTCTTTTTAGCCTCTTCTATAAGATGTAGATACTCTTTTAAAAGCTTGCGGTCTGGAAAGGAGATGCCGTACACACGTGTTAACATCTCACGGCTTTGATCGCCGCGCCAGTGGGCTGCCGATGTCTTTAAGATTTTAAAGGCTTTAATTTTGCCAAGATAAGGAAGGTGGGGGCCTCTGCAAAGGTCAAAAAATTCGCCTTGTTGATACGCAGTGATAGAGCTCTTTTCAGGAAGGTCGGTAATAAGCTCTTTTTTATAGGGATTTTCTGTAAAGCGAGAGAGCGCCTCTTGCTTGCTTGCAAAGGTTGTCTTTACAGGCTTTGCATTCTCTTCTAAAATCTTTTCGATCTCTTTTTCAATCTTTGGAAAGTCTTCCTCTGATAATTGCAAATCGGCAAAGTCGTAGTAAAAACCAGCATCGATGGCAGGGCCAATCGTTGGCTTTGCGTTAGGAAAAAGGCGTAGTATAGCCTGCGCTAGAACGTGAGCAGAGGAGTGCCAAAAGACCTCTTTGCCTCTCTTATCGCCAAAGCTTACAATCTCGACCTTATCACCGACTGCAACCGTATCAAAAAAATCGCGCATCTCTCCATTGACAAGAAGAAGGAGCGCCTCACTCGGATCTGTCAGGTGGAATTTTTTGATAAGATCATAGCCTGTGCAAGGCTCTGTGATTTCAAAGGTTTTTTCATTACATGTAATCATGGCTATCCTAAAGAAACAAAGCGGAAATTGGAATAGAGTATAGCATTAGATAGCTTTTGTAAGCCATTATAACCTGTCTATATAGCTAAATTTTTATTAAATTATAATTCAGGGGGTAAATAGTGCGGGAGAAAAGTTGTCAATTTCGAGAAGAGAGGCACCCGGAGCCATAGCTCCTGTTTTGTGGTTCCAAAAGGGCTCGAGGGCATGGCTTTTCCAATAGGGACCATAGACTCGATCTAAATAGGCTTCAGGCTCTTTTGGAATCAAAATAGTAAAGGGACCAAAAGGAACACGTGTAAGATCCTCAATTTGCGAGTAGTGAAAGCGGTCATTGTTCCAGTACCAGTAAAAGTCGAAAGAGCGATGGACATACATATCTTCTTTTTCACGACGTTTTTCTAAAGTCATTAGAAAAATATCTGCAGCAGGATAGCGAAAAGGAGATATTTGTTCCGGATCCCTCTCATCTGGGATGAGTAGAGCCTCTTTTTCAAAGATTTTATATAAATCTTTCCAGTAGTAGTGTAGGACAAGACCTTCGCTATCAAAGTCTAATGCCTTTAGTTTAGCCTCATCTACTTCTAAAATATAGAGATCTAGATCATCATCCCAAGGGATCAATCCTTTATGGCGAATAGCCCCTATTAAAGTGCCGCCGCCTGCCCAATAAGGAAGCTCTTCTCTTGTAAAAAGGCGATCGATTTTATCCATCAGTCGATAGATGGTGGCTGCTTCCTCTGTAGATAGAGAAGGAATAGCACTACTTGTTTCTGGCCCCTCTTCTAAGATTTGTTGTGCTTCTTTGACGGCATTTGCAAGATCGCCTTCTTGAACTACAAGGTAGCGGTAGCCATACCGAAGACTAAGGTCCCTTAGCTTGTCTTGAGACCAAGCGTTAGAGAGGCAAACAAAAGGTAAATCCAAATAGGTAGTTGGAAAGGATTTATAGGGATTCCTTGTGTCAACCTCCAAATAAGTGGCTCCGGAGGCGCATGCAAACTCTTCTGCAGAGTAGCTACAGGTTGGTTCGATATTTACAAGCAATCTTACGGCAAAAAGCGATTCTGCAAATAAGATAAATAATAGAGCGATTATCTGCATGTTTTCTCCATTTTTAAAAGAAGAAAGCGCTCTTTGAAGAGGCTCTCTTTTTTGTTTTTTTTGGCGATAATTTGTAAGAGCGTTTCTCTGTTGCAAAATATTTGAAGGGTCTCTTGTGCGCGTGTGATTGCGGTATAGAGAATCTCACACCCCTCCTCGTGAGACCCTTCAGGTAAGAGGAGCTTCACGTGGCGAAATTCACTGCCCTGGCTTTTATGGATTGTTAAGGCAAAGGCGTATTCGTAAGGTGGCAAAAGGCTTAATGGCAAAATTTTATTATCGGGAAAGTAGGCTTTATCCTTTTCAAGCCAGCCGACATCGCCATTCATGAGGCCGGTTGCGTAGTCATTTTTTGTAATCAGAATGGGGAGGCGCTCGCCTTGCCAGGCGGCTTTATTAAAGGCGTTAGCGCTTTGTGTGCCATGAAGGCCGACAGAGAAGGGGGTTAAAATGACCTCACCCTCTTGTGAAAGAAGAGGGGGTGTTTTTGGAAGAGGCGATAAAGAAATTTCCGGAAAGGCTCCCTCTTCTAATTTAGTAAGAGCCTCTTCCCCCTTGCCTTCCAAGACGAGCTTTGCAAGCTGGATAAGCCCCTCTTTATCGGTCCTTTTGACTTGATCTAGATGCACATGGGGAATTGTCTCTATAGAGGCAAGCTCTGGAAAAATTCCCCGCGTACCGACAGGGGGGAGCTGCTCTGGATCCCCGATTAAAACAAGTCGCATCCCATCAGCAAGAGAGAGGAAAAGCTCTTCAAAAAGGGATAGATCGATCATAGAGCACTCATCGATCAAAAGAAGATCTGCCTCGATGCGTTTTTTGCTTGTACGCCTCTTCTCTGTTAAGCCAAGGAGCGCGTGGAGTGTTTTGGTTGTAACCTTTGGGTATTGTAATCTAGAGAGCGCTTTACCAGTTGGTGCTGCGGCAATAATCTCAGACTCTGGTTTGACGAAGAGAAAAGAGGAGAAAAGCTCTCTTGCAAGACGACTCTTCCCGCTACCAGGTCCCCCTGTAATCACAACTAACTTCTCCTTGGCAACCAAAGAGAGGGCCTCTCTTTGTGCTGGATAAAGGCTCTCGGGGTAAGGAAAGTCTAAAGACTCTACCCGCTCTTGTAAGAATTTTTCTAAGGCAGAGAGAAGCCTTGTTTCACTTCTCCAGTTGCGCTCTAAATAATAGGCATCGCCATATCTAACTAGGGGGCCATCTTCTCTTAAGAGAAAGGCGGCCTTTTCCTGGATTCCCGGATAGATTGTCATGGGGGCGCCACGGCGCGCCTCATGGCATAGAGTCGCCAAAAATGTTGTCAGCTCTGGATCAGCGAGCTCTTTTAGTAGCGCTTTTGCGAATCTGTAATCTATTTCGTCCATATTATACTCCTTCCACTTGAAAGTTAGTAAAAATTTCGGCCTCAGTATCCCGAATTTTAAAGCCATCTCCATCGCTAAACTTTTTAAGTTTAGCTGCTTCAATGACGCTTCGCTACTTTAAACTTCAGGATACTGAGATTGAAATTTCTAGAACTTTAAAGCAGGCGGAGTATATATCTCTTTAATAAGAAAGCTGTTTTCTAATAGAAAAAAAGCAAGCCGATCCTCTTTTTCGTAGATCCCTTTTTTTCCGATCTCATTTTTACATCGCTCACAGCGCAAAACCTCTGGAGACGTATCGTGTAAATTACATAAATCTTTTGGTCCATGAATTCTATCAAAATAGCATCTAAGAAGCGGGCCAGGGCCATCTTTTTGATAAGTAATTAAATACGCTTGGCAAGCAGCGCAAGAAATCTCTAAGAGCGAGGGAAGTCCTCGACGCTCTGTAAAGGCATCTATAACAAACGTATAATCCAAAGGTCTATCCATATTATAAGACTCCTAATGACACTTGAACACTCCTTGTTCTTTCCCTCGCAAGAAGAAGTAGAAGCTGTTTTTGATAGGAAGCGTTGGGAAGTAGCGAGAGAGTGCCTCTTCGTAGATAGCTCTTTGGGCGTGGTAGTGAGATCCTTCCATAACGTGGCTAAGCATCTCTTGGGTGTAGTTTGGAAGAGAGTGAAACTTCCAGTCGATGAGATAGAGGCCATCGTCTCTTGAGAAGATAAGATCGGCAAAGCCCTTCATGAGCGAGGTGGGGGAGAGGCGGTAGGTGAAGGGGACCTCTTGGAGCATATAACTTGGATGGATATCTTTTAGAGAGAAGTCGCCAAGGGGAGTGTGAAAGGCTGCATAGAGAAGAGAGAAGACCTCCTCTTCTTTGCCCTCTAATGGCGTTGTGTAGAGAAAGTCTCTAATTTTAGCGGGCCAATCGGTAGGGGGAGTGAAGAAGTAGAGTCCCTCTTCTACCCACTTCTCTAAAAGGGCATGGAGAAGAACGCCGACTTCAGCGCCTTTGGGGAGAGGATCTTCTAGAGAGGCTTCTATCTTTAGAGTTGTATGGGGGGCGATCTTAGAAAAGGAGTAGATCTCATCTTCGAGAGAAAGAGCAAGAGGCGTTTCTTCTTTCTCTAAGAATAGAGACTCTAGCTCCTCTCCTGGCACTAGGATCTCCATCTTCTGGTCTATAAAGGTATGTTCTAGCTCTAAAGAGTCTAGGCACGATTCGATACTCTCTCTTGTTAGAGGCTCTTTTATTTGTTTTTGTAGGATAAGCTCAGAGGGAGAGGCGCATCCCTCATCGGCGGGCTTTAGCTCTAAAGGAATAAGCAGAGACATCCTCTTTTTAGCGCGCGTTAGAGCCACATAAAAAAGGCGCGCCTTCTCTTCATCTAACGTTTCAGCTGAAGATAAAAGTTCTGTATAAGAGCCTCTTGTAGAGACACCGAGGGCAAAGACATAATCAAATTCAAGACCCTTGCTCATATGGGTTGTCAAAACTTGCACAGCCCCTTTTTTCATAAGAGGGAAAGATAAAAGCGAGCCATCGCCTCTCTCTTCTCTTTTTCTTGCCTCTTCAAAAAACTCTGGTGTCGGTGTGAGGGGAGATTCCAGAAGAAGCGATAAGACCTTATCTAAGTCATTTTTAGATTCGAGACCTCCTGCAAGATAGGGGCGATAAAGGGCCAGAAAGGCGATCAAAAAGGGGATAAGCCCCTCTTTGTGAAAGATAGAGGAGAGCTCTTCAAAGGAGGTGATAAGAGAGAGAGCTTTGGGACTATCAGGAAAAGTTAAGATAAGCTCTCTTTCCCAGCCTATGAGAGGGTGCAAAGCAAATTGCTTTAGGAGATTAAAGTCGCGGTTTTTGTAGAGGATCTTAAAGACAATCTCGAAGAGCGAAAACATTTCGGCTGTTGTGATCGATTTTTGCTGCAAAGATAGGACAGGGATCCCCTCTTTTTTGAAAAAGGTAGAGAGGCGCTCAATTTGATAGCGGTCTTTTAAAAGAATCGCAAAAGCTTCATAGGAGAGCTTTTCTTCTTTTTTAAGGCGCAAAATCTCACTTGCTAAAAAGGAAAATAGAAGCTCTTCATCGTATGAGGGAAATAGAAAAAAGAAAAGCCCGCTTGTAGGAAGGATTTCACCCTTACCGCTCTTTAGGGGTAGATAGGAGATGTCGCCAAAGAGAGATTTTTTAGCAAAGAGGCGGTTTAAGGGCTCTAAAAGAGAGGTGGGGCTGCGGTAATTTGTGGAGAGGGAGTAGATATTTTCAAAGCTTTTTTTGGCCTCCAAAAAGGTTGGTAGATCGCCGCCACGAAAGGCATAGATAGACTGCTTTGGATCGCCTACAACTAAAAATAAAGAGGCTTTATTGTAGTAGAGGCTCTCTAAAATCTGCCACTGGAGACGGTCTGTATCTTGAAACTCATCTATAATGACCGCTTGGTAGCGAAGAGAGACGGCCTCTCTAAACTCTTTACGTAAGACGGCTCTGGCCATCGTCTCTAATAGACGATGCTCTGTTACTTCATCAGGATCTTCTTTCTCTTGGATTTTTTTTGCCATACGAAAGAAGAGAAAGGTTGGATGGGCAGCCTCTTTCATAAGGCTTCGAAGCTCTTCGACCTTGGGTAAAAGAGCTCTCGGTACCGCAGCCCCTTTTTTCAGATTCTCTTCGTTTAAAAGCTCATATAAATGCGGAGCAAAGCGGATAAGCGATTCTAGATCTAAGACAAGCTTTAAAGAGGCCATCTTCTTGTAAAAGAGGGGCAAACTCAAAAGTTCCTCTTCCGATAAGAGAGTAAGGAGTCTTTTTTCTAAAGTATGAAAAGAGGGGATTTCCGGTAGCTTTGGATTTGTGCCAAGAAAGCTTACCATCTTTTTTACGTACTTCACGATACTTTTACCAAAGGGGCGTAAAAGCTGTAAGAGCTGATTTGGGCTAAACTCCTCTTCTGAAATGCTCGTGCGTAGCGCATCTAGGATAAGATCTTCAATTTTTGTGCCGCCAGTCTCACTATCTTGCGCCAAATCTAGTGGGTAGCCGGCTTCAAAGGCGTACTCTTTCTGCATTTTATAACAAAAAGAGTGGATAGTGTGGATCTCAGCTTGATCGATAAGGCGAAGGCCATTTTTTACAGAAAGAGAGGGGCTCTCTTTTTGCTCCTGTAAAAGTCGTAGATGAATCCTTCTCTTCAAATCCCGCACACCCTTATTTGTAAAGGTTGTCAGCAGAATTTGATCGAGGGGGATATTTTGCTTAAGAAGGTGGACAACAATATGCTCAATGGCAAAGGTCTTACCAGTCCCAGCGGAGGCCTCGATAAAGATATTCCCTTTTAAAGGGGCGTCGATTTCTAATGCGTTAAACTCTGCCACAAATCCTTTGCATGTTCTTCCCACGGGTAGGCGAGATTAGGTTTTAAGATTTCAAGATAGGGGTCTTTAAAAAAGGGGGGCGTATGTACTGCTGCAAGAAAGCGCTCTCTATCCCCTTTTAAAAGAAAGGCGGTCCAATCTGGTAGAAGGGGCGAAATCTCTTTTTTGGCGGCTTTAAAGTAGTCTAAAAAGAGGGAAAGACTATGAGCTGGATCTACAACCGTAAAAGACTTTTTAGTGCCATCTTTAAAGAGAAGTGTCGGGTTTTCTTTGGCCATAGCTAGCAAAAAGAGATGAGGCAAATGTTTCCAAACTTCACCAAGGGTGTAATTTTTTGGCACAAAAAGACCCTCTTTTGTGACGGAATCAATCTTGCCGATAAAAGGCATCTTCTCTTTTTTAGAAAAATGGACGGCATAGAGATCTTTTGCCTCTAGTTGGAAGCTAAGAAGCCCTTCCTCTAGCGTCTTTATCTCCTCTATAAGCTCTCTTTTAGCTGTCTCATAAAAAAGAGCTGTTGGTAGGCGATTTTTTTCGAGAGCCTCTTGTAAAATAAGATCGACACTTTTGCCTTGGAGAGACTCCCTGGCCAAAAGGGCCTTATCGATAGCACTTAAGGTAAATTCATTTCCCTCTTTCTTATCTTGTAAAAATAGACCGAGAACCTTTTCTCCATAGTACTGTATGGGATGGCGCGCCATTTTTATTAAATCGTCTACAGTGACAGGAAGAGGCTCCTCTTCCTTAGCCTCTAAAATGTCGAAGGTCTTTAGAGGAGGAGGGGCAAGCTCCGAGATGCTCTTTCTTACCTTAAAATCTTTCATGCGAAGAAAGAGGGATGTTAAGAGAAGTGAATAAGAGAGAGGCTTTCCCTCTGGGTCTAAACAAGAGTAGCTTATGTAGAGTTTTTTTGTAGGGGCGAGAAGCGCCTGTAAAAAGATAAATTTATCTTTATCACGACTCTCCTCCTCTTTAAAGATCTTTCGAACGATGTGACTAGAGGCTACCTTTCTAGGAAAGCTCTCCTCATCCATCCCTAAAAGGCAGACAATGGGGTGTGGCAGAGCTGCACCTTCGGTAAGTTCACAAAAAGTAATGCGGGGCTTAAGAGAGGGGCTAAGCGCGTTATAAACTCCCTCACTTAAAAGAGCCTTTACAGAGGCAAAAGAAAAGAGCGTATCTGTTTTATAGACAAGCTCCTTTACCTTTTTGCAAAAAAGAAGAAGCTCCTCTTCTTCGGTAAAATAAGTAGCAATCAAAAGGGTAATTTTTCTTTGCATCTCGTACAAAACCATAGGCTTTTCAAGCTCTATAAGGTCTTGATACAACCCTTCAATAAGAGCTATCCATTTCCCAAGGCTATCTAATTCATCAATGGTAAAAGGCGATGTGTGCTTGCCGATTGTCTCTAAGATGGTTTGAAAGGTTCTTTGCCAAGTCCCTCTATCAGAGATCTTCTCCTCTTTTAAAAGAGCGCGTCTCATATTTAAGTCGTAGCCCCACTCTACTTTATACTC